>CAIUUO010000153.1 GCA_903902325.1 uncultured Bacteroidia bacterium | reverse complement strand
GGTACATTTGGATGATAGAGAAAAGTAAAGATATAATCACGATACCTGGTAATTCGCTTTTGAAAAGCTATCAACTCTTTGTGCTTTGGATCCAAAGTCTCGGACAACAAATTATCCAGCTCTTTTTCCAAAAGAGAACAACGCTGGTTAGGGTAAGAGTAATCGGCAGGAGTAAATTGCTTTTTAAGGTTATGCGCCTGACGGAGCATATTTCGGAAGCTGACCGGCCAAACTACTTTGTAACGCTCCTCCAGATATTTGGTTTCGCGTTCCAGATGGGCCGTGCACAACTGGTGTGTCTTTACCGTGGTTTTAAAGTGCGCCCTCCAGCAATCATGAACAAGGACAGCTTCCCGGGATATGCCGCTCATATTTTCAATAATCGTAGATGTTCCCCGGTTGGTAGAAGGGGCTATAAATGTAGCACGATTGTTTTGCCATGTCCAGAACCAATGATTTTTACCATTGATTTTTACTCCAGTTTCGTCTGTGCCGATAACCTGACTATGCAGTACTTTCTGCCTGATCATTTCATAAGCATCAGTACCTTTAGACGCCAGTCGGTTTATCAACAAATGCAAACCACCTTCACTTATCGGAACCTTAAAGATGTCATTCATTATTTCTTGAAGTCTTTTGAACGGAAGGTACTGCCTGACGCTAAGATAACCAATGAGAGTTTCGATGCTTTTTCCATATTTTACAGGACTATCTACTCCAACAGGAAAGTCACTTTCAACAAGTTTGCCACAGGTACACTTACACCAATATACCCGGTGTTCTGTAACTATTTGTTTGATTGGGGGTATATCAATAACCTGTCGTTTTCCGGAAAACTCGAAAGGAAGTTCACTCACATCTTTTCCACATTCAGGACAAAAACACGAATGGTGTTCAATAATTTCATCGGGTGTTTCTGTCATCTCCAATGTTTTCCCCTCATGCCCGGGTTGTCCTCCTGGTTTACGACCACTTTTCTCGCGAAGACTGCTCGTGCGTGGTGGCTTGTTTTCATCCTTAGAGGGTGGCAAAGAGCTATTGTTACTGTCTTTTCTTGTTTTGTATCGTTCCAATTCCCGTTCAAGTACTTCGATTCTTGCAATCAACAGAGGAATTTTAGCAAGTTCCTGTGCCTGCATCAAAACGATGCGCTTGAGTTCTTCGATGATTGTTTGGTCAGATGTTTTCATAGCTTGTGCAAAACTAACCCTGAAATCCAATATATCAAAGAACGTAATCGCCTAGTTATCAACTCAAATAATTATATTTGTTGATATGTGTTCGTTTTTAAAAAATTACACAATTATGAAAATTAAAAATGTTAATTACGCCACGCAAATTGTTAATAACAACACATTTTTTAACTTTATTCACTTTTAACTTTAGCTTACTTTAAGTACTGATTAGTTACAAAAAATGATTTAATTCAATCGTTTGATATTTTATTTTAATTATTTTGGCAGGCCCTAAAACTGATTTATGAAGAGATTCTTTTTATTGTTTATTCCAG
>CAIUUO010000152.1 GCA_903902325.1 uncultured Bacteroidia bacterium | reverse complement strand
TGATTTGATGGGGGAGTGGAATGGATTTTGTATCGAAAATCAACATTTTTTGTGCTGGATAACAAAAATTTCTCGCAAAGAACGCCAAGAAAGACGCTAAGTGCGCAAAGAAAACGGATTTAACCTTCGCGATCTTTTGTAGTTTCCTTTGCGTTCTTTGCGTGAAATAATTAAACTAGAGATCAGCTGCAATCTTGTATCGGCTAGTTAGCACATCATCATATCAACTAATCATCACATCAATAAACAACAAACCCGACTCCTTTGTCAGGAATCGGGTTTGTTGATATGGTGGTTTCCCGGTAGGGAAATCTATTAAACGATTTTTGAGGATCTTTTGCGTTCGATTTCGCTGAGCTTGATTTTTCTAAGGCGGATCGATTTAGGCGTGACCTCTACGTACTCATCCTTCTGGATGTATTCGAGGGCCTCTTCCAGACTGAACTTGGTGGCAGGTGTCAGCCTGATCTTGTCGTCTGAACCCGAAGCGCGCATGTTGGTGAGTTTTTTGGGTTTTGTCAGATTGAGAACCAGATCGCCTTCGCGGTTGTTTTCGCCGCAAACCTGGCCTTCATAGATTTCGTCCTGTGGCTCGATAAAATACCTTCCGCGATCCTGCAGTTTGCCCAGTGAATAGGCAAACGCGGTGCCGGTTTCCATGGCAATCAGTGATCCGTTGGTACGTGATTCAATAGGTCCTTTATATTTGTCGTAATGGAGAAAACGGTGCGACATGACGGCCTCACCCTGTGTAGCGGTCAGCAGGTTGGTACGAAGGCCTATGATTCCCCTCGATGGAACGTGGAATTCAAGATGGGTACGGTCGCCCTTATGTTCCATGTTGATCATTTCCCCCTTGCGGCGGGTGACGAAGTCGATGGCGGTTCCTGCCATTTCGGCGGGAAGGTCGATATCAAGTAGTTCAATGGGCTCGTTGCGTTCACCATGGATTTCCTTGTACAGAACCTGTGGCTGACCGACCTGCATTTCATATCCTTCGCGGCGCATGGTTTCGATCAGGACCGAAAGGTGAAGTACACCGCGGCCGTTGACATTCCATGAATCAGCCGAATCGGTTGGTTCAACGCGCAGCGCGAGGTTTTTCTCCAGTTCACGTTCCAAACGTTCGTGGATATGGCGGCTGGTGACGAATTTACCCTCTTTGCCGTAGAATGGTGAGTTGTTGATAGTGAATAACATGCTCATGGTTGGCTCATCAACGTCGATAGGATCGAGCGCTTCGGGATTCTCGTAATCACAGATGGTGTCGCCGATTTCGAAATCGTCGATGCCTACCAGTGCGCAAATATCCCCATTGAGGGCCGTAGCGACTTTCTCACGGCCGAGGCCGGTGAAGACGTGCAATTCCTTTATTTTTGAACGGGTGATGGTACCGTCGCGCTTGACAAGCGAAACATTCATTCCTTCTTTCAGTTCACCGCGGTGTATGCGGCCTATGGCGATACGACCGATGTATTTTGAATAATCGAGTGAGGTGATCAGCATCTGCGGAGTGCCTTCATTTTCGGGAGGCGCCGGGATATGCTCCAGGATCGCATCGAAAAGAGGTTCAATATCCGTAGTCGGATTCTTCCAGTCGGTACTCATCCAATTTTGTTTGGCGGAACCGTAAATGGTAGGAAAATCAAGTTGGTCTTCAGAAGCATCCAGGCTGTACATGAGCTCAAACACCTGTTCGTGAACGACATCCGGCCTGCAGTTGGGCTTGTCAACCTTGTTGACGACCACGATGGGTTTCAGACCCAGTTCTATTGCTTTTTGCAGAACAAACCTGGTCTGGGGCATGGTGCCTTCGAAGGCATCCACAAGAAGCAGTACGCCGTCTGCCATGTTAAGTACCCTCTCCACTTCACCTCCGAAATCGGAGTGACCGGGAGTGTCGATGATGTTTATTTTGACTCCCTTGTAGACCACTGAAACGTTTTTTGCAAGGATGGTAATCCCTCTTTCGCGTTCCAGGTCGTTGCTGTCGAGTATCAATTCACCCGGATGTTGGTTCGAACGGAAGATATTGGAGTGAAGTATCATCTTGTCTACCAGTGTAGTTTTACCGTGGTCGACGTGGGCAATAATGGCTATATTTCTTATTTTTCGCATCTTACTAATTTGGGTGCAAAGATAGTCATTTATTTCTCGCTATGAATCAGGGAGATAAAAAGGTACTGTTAAATTTACATTACCCTGACGGGAAGGCAAAAGGATAAAGGCGAAAGGATAAAGTAGGATTTGTGCAGAGGGGAGAAATGTGCAATGAGAATTAAAAGATGAGATATAAGCTATGAGATATAAGCTATGAGATATAAGCTATGAGATATAAGCTATGAGATATAAGCTATGAGATATTAGAGAATCTTGAAAAGGGCGTTTTTACTTTAGCCTTTAGCCTTTAGCCTTTGCTTCGCTCACTGCAGCACAAAATTATAAGTAATCGTTCCCTTCTGGAAGGCGGGGGCATTGTCGTCGACATTGAACCTGGCTTCGCGGGCTGCTTTTGTAGCGGCTTCAACCAGATCCGGATTATTGGTAGAGGAACCGGAAACACCTCCGCGAACGGCGGTTACCTTGCCCATTTTATCGACGGTTACCTCCACCACAACTTTTGCGCTCTCATTGCCGGGATAGGCAGGCTTGGGCATTGAACGTGCCTGACGACCGGAGAGGTTGTAGGATATATTGTTTCCGGTACCGCCACCGGGACCGTACCTTTTGACACCCGGCTGACCTTCCGGAACTCCCTGGTTGCCTGGTCCGTAGGTAATGCCTTCCCCCTTGGAGGTCGATCCATTGTCGGTCAGTCCGCCACCGATGGCATTCTTTACCCTCGAATTGATGTTGCCGATCATTTGTTCCTGCTTCTTCTTTTCCTGCAGCTTTTGCTCGTCGGCCTTCTGCTGCGCGATTTGTTCACGCTTGAGTTGTTTCTCAGCCTCTATTGCCGGATCAGGCTTCCTCTTCTCAATAACTTTTTTCTGGACCTTTGGTGAAGTATGGAGTGCAATGGATGGTTCATGTTCCTGGGTCAGCAGGTTTTCGGGCTTGATTTCGGCCTGTTTGAGTAGAATGGCCGGCGCATTGGTTGCTTTTTGGGATGCCTGCACCGGAGGTTTGTAGATGTTGTCGTTTTTTGAATAGACGGCAGACGGTTCTTCTTCTCCCTTGCCGGTCTCAGAGTATCCAAAATCGACAAGAAGACCCTCGTCTGACTGGAATTTATTATCAATAGACAGCTTAAGCATCAGCAGAAAAAGCAAAATGCCTGCATGAATCAAAATCGTATAAATGATGCCATTTTTCTGGCTAACAGTCAAAGTCATAATCCTGCTTGCTACTTGTTTCCCTATTCGAAAATAGTTCCATGATTCAGGGACAAGGGCAAATTTAGAAATATATTCAGTAACTGCTTCTATTTTATTGCTAAATCCCATCATGGATCAGTCAGATAAAGAAAATAGGACATTTACCACGAAGGTCTCAAAGTTGCACGCAAAGGACACAAAGTAATTCGTTTTATTATTTTCCTTTGTTTTCTTCTTCCGGTTTTATGGATGTTACCTTTTTCAGTTGCCTGCGATGGAACAGGTCAGAAAAGGAGTTGAAGCTTTCACGGTAGGAGAAACCGACTCCTTGTTTATAGGGGGCCTGGTCGTAGGTCATATCGGTATTGGCCCGGTTGTAGACCTTCAATTGAAGTTTTCCCGATTTGATCAGTTTGATAAATACCTCGATTTCGCCTACCACCGCGTTTGTGTTGGGATTGGTGGTCTGCAGGCTGCTGTTGTTGCCGATGTTGCCGTTGATGGTCACCCGGTCGTTGAAAATCTGGGTACTGAGGGCCAGTTCCATCTGGTTGGTATTTACCTGGTCGCCGGGTCTGTAATTAAAGCCTACGTCAAAATTGGAGCTGATCTGCGAAAGCCAGTTGGAGAGCTGGCTCGAGAGCATGTCTGAAGTCGTGGCGCCCACCAGCGCACCCGTATTTGACTGGGTATCCGTTCTGCCGCGGATGTATTCGGGTGTATAAAATTGACCGATTAGCATCAACGTGAGCATTTGGCGGTTGATGTCATCCTGGGTACTGATAAACTGTTGCAATTCGTCCTTCGTCCTTTCATCGGCAGTTGGGAAGAGAATATCGAATTTCAGCACCGGGTTGAGCAATTTGTGCGACAGGTTGATTTTGCATTCGACGGGGATTCTGCTGGTATTGTCGTTTTTATAGGTATCGGCCAAAAGATTCTTGATGTTGGCTTTCAAGGTATAGATCGCATTCAGGTCGACAATGGCCTCATATGGATCGCCGTTCCAGGTAATGGTGCCTCCCTCTTCGAGTTTGAATCTTTTGCCTATCACATTTTGCAGGGTGAAGAGATAGTCTCCCTTGTCGATGGTATAGTTTCCGTACATGTTGAAGTTCTCCTGTTTGTCATAAACCATGCTGAAGTTGCCAGATCCCTGTCCCGAAATGACATCACCAAGTGTCGAATTGAATAATATCTGCATTTTTGCTGCCGGAGTGACAGTTAAGTTGAGATATAGTTCAAATGAACCACTTTCAGCAGGTGTCTGAATGGCGACAGTCTTGTTAATGAGTGTATCAGGTCTGACGAACCGGATGAAATTATTTTCTGCCGCAGATGCCGGAGTTTCAAGTGGAATGGTGATTTGAGTTCCATCCTCTGATTTAATATTTACATCCAACCTTACCTCATCGTCATGTCCGGTGATGAGTATGTCTCCGCTGGCATGGGCCGATCCGTAAAAAAGCGAGTTGTCGCCACTCGTCGTTTTCAAAGCTTCAATTTTTTTGGTAGTCAGACCCATGTGGTATTTCAGGTTGCCAAACATTTTATGGGTAATGTATCCGTCGAACACACCTGTGTTGTGTTCATTGTCACTCATGGTAATTTTTCTGAAAACGATAGAGTCGTGGGAGAACTCAACAGGCTGATTGAAAGTATAGGCGACCTTCGTATAATCAATGCCTATTTTACCCTCACTGATATTTACTTTTCCAATAAAGCAGGGATCTGCGAAAGTACCTGTAATTGCTACATTCCCATTTGCCGTTCCTCCGACACCATTCGAGAAAGTTTTCAAAAAGGGATAAATTGTCTGGACAGGAAATTCGGTCAAACGGCCATCGTAATGAAGCGAGTCGGTTGCCGGAGTGTAATATCCCTTGATGAGCAGGGAGGTTTCATCCTTTTTCAAAAGTTTGATGGAAGAGTAGAGTCGTCTTTCTTCCTTGTTCCAGATATTGTCAAACAATACATCTCCAAAGTAGTTCTTGTCGTAATGGAAATTCCTGATTGCCAGGCTGCTGTTGAGAAAGAACGAGTGGCTGATGTCTGCAATTTCGGTTTCTCCGCTCAGCAAACCTTCGATTCCAATCTCTTGTTTTGAGATCAGATCAAAAAATCCCAGATTGATATTTCTTACCTCAATTTTTAATTTGTCCGACAGATTGTCAGATAATTGTCCGTGAATCCTGAAAAACCCATTCCCATGGTGCAGGTTGAAATTGTCGACAAAGATTCTGGTAGAATCAATATGGATTTTGCTCTTTTCGAACTGCCACAAGGTGTCGTGAACAACAATATCAGAGGGTTTGATAGTAAAATCGGCCATCCTGAGACCTTCGCTGTTTTTTGAAAAAAGGCCCTCCATGTCTATCTTACCACTGTAATTTTTTTCGCTTTTCTTTCCCCAGGCGAAACTAGTCAGCAGTGTGTCGCTGAAGAGGGTGTTGTTCAACGTGACATTTTCGATGCTGTAATTCATTCCCATGGATGCTTCTTCCATCCCCAGTTTAAGATTCCATCTGTTGCCATCGTTCCCGGAGGAGAATGTGAGACCTTTGGTGTGATAGTTACCGTAGGACAGGTTTCCGGCAGTACAATTAAAGGAAAGGCTCTTCTTCAGCGAATTTATATCACCGTTCATGACAATTGGCGATTCTGGAACGATATCAGGAAAATAAAAGTAGGTGATCAACTCAGGTTTTTTAATGTTGACATCGAAGTTAAATATGTTGCTGCCGGCAGTGCCCTCCTTGCTAAAGGGCAGATCAGAAGAAGGAAGGTAATATTGCAGGTAATCGCGAAGGGTCAATCCAAATTCCAGGAAGCGGTATTTACCAACAATATCCACGTCGCCAATATCCGAACGGAGGGTGATGGAGTTTCTTTCCGTTGTGTTTGTGGTATTTAAATTAAGTGTTTTGATGTCGAATTCTTTTCCGTCCCTCGATAATTTCAACTTTTTCAGGTCAATGGCTCCGTCGAATTCATCAATGTTTTTGCCCGAAAAATTCGCTTCCATGTCGAAGGAACAAGTGGCATCCTTGTGCACCTGATCGAGTCCAAGGACATTCAGGTTGGCTTTTTTCACGGATGAGGAAAAATTAAATACCGGAGTTGCTCCTTCAAGATTGGCTATTCCGGAAAATTTCAGCCTGATTTTATCGTCGTTGATGGTCAGCTGGCCATTGTAGCTTTTGTTGCTGGCAGTTCCGTTCAAATAAATGGAATCGATTCGGTTGTTGTTGTAATAGATGCTGTCGATATTGCCTTTGATTGTTGCGTCGAAGCGTTTGTCCTGCTTGTTTACCACAACTTCTGTGTGAAGTGTTACCTCGCCGATCGGATCGAAACCGAGGAATTTGCCAATTTTGAAGGATTTTGCATCCAGCATTCCTTCAATTTTCAGCGCACCCGAATGCGACGGAGAGATGGCAATATCCGTTGACAATGAACCGAGTTCTCCCTTCAGATCCCCATACGCCACGAAATCTGTAGGAAAACCGCTGAAAGTACCCTGATAACTCAGGTCCACATCGTCCAGCATCGAAGCAGGTATATTCGGATATTGGTTTTTATACGCATCAGGCAATCTGATTTTAGCAAAATCACTGAAGTTGAAGGTGTTGTTGTAGAACTTCAGGAAGATGTAGGTATTTTGCCAATCGGGCAAACCTTTGAGTTCGAGATCCGCATTGAAGGAGGTCTTTTGCCCGACTCTCAAATTTAATTTTTTGAATTTGAGGTTATCGATGGAACCCTGCAAGCTTCCGGAGAACAAAACCTTTTCATCCATTCCCCAAAAATCCGGTAGGTAATAGGCTATATCTGCAGTTGAAATAATTGACTCGGCCAGATTTCCTGTATAGTCATATTGAAATGCCAGAGGAAGATCTTCAATCTTCTTAACAGTAGCCAATTTATCCAACAGCATACTTTGCCTGTGGGTAACTGTCATTGAATCGGAAAAAATATTTGAATTCCCGGTAATCAGTGCAAATTTGCGCATATGCAGACCTGTGGAGTCCAGTTTTGCGTTGAATGTCAGATTTTTTATGGTGAAGCCTGATTTTTCTTTCAGGGTGGCATTATCAAGCATCATCGAAATGGAGGAATTTTCCCTTTTCACATGAACCAATGCCAGGTTGACACCTTTCATGTCCAGATCGTTCAAATTTATGCCCTTGTGGTAAATGGTATCAGCATAAGGCTTTTTGAAACGAATTTCAGCATCCCTGACAAACAGGTTGTTGAAATGAATGTCCCAGGCTTTCGAATTTTTGTCGGGTGGAGGAGAGGCATTGATGGAGTCGAGAATGAACTGGAAATTGGTTCCGGCAGTATCCTGAAACATGTGGAGCTTAGGTTGCTGGATGAAAATATTGTTGATATGGATCCGGCGGTTCAGCAGCCTGATACTGTCTATCTGAAGTTTCAACTGATCAACATAGAACAGGGTATCCCTCGACTGGTCTTCGATCAGTATCTTCTCCAATGTGATCTGGTCAAAGAAGGAGATATCGATTCCTCCCACCTTGATTTTTGTATTGTAAGTCTGTCCAACCTGGTCCATAACCCACCTGATGGCCACCGTCTGGAACGTTTTGCTGCGAAACGTGACATAGGCAATTTCGGGCAGAGCTATCAGCAGAATGGCTATGACGATAAAAGTCCTAACCTTTTTTTTGATACCTTTGGACACGGATGGAATAGGTTTTTGAGCTTCTGTCACAAGGCGATATTTAAGAAGATAAAATTAATACTTTTTAGCGAGTTAAACGGTAGCTGATTGAGAATGAAATAGCATGAACAGGAAGAAGAATATCGTTATTTTGGGAATTGAATCATCCTGTGATGACACCTCGGCTGCAGTGATCCGTGATCATGTGATGCTCAGCAATGAGGTGGCCGGTCAGGCGGTGCACAAGGCCTTTGGGGGCGTGGTTCCCGAACTGGCTTCAAGGGCTCATCAGCAAAACATCATCCCGGTAGTTGATCAGGCCATTAAAAAGGCTGGAATTTCAATGGATGAGATAGATGCCGTAGCTTTCACCCGTGGGCCGGGACTGCTGGGCTCACTCCTGGTTGGTGTCTCATTCGCCAAAGCATTTGCATTGGCCAGGAATATTCCGCTGATCGAGGTGAACCATCTCCAGGGACATGTATTGGCCCATTTCCTGCAAGAAAAAGTGGAGGAGCATCCGGTTCCTCAATTCCCGTTTTTGTGTCTGCTCGTTTCCGGTGGAAATTCTCAAATTATCCTTGTCAGGGATTATCTTGATATGGAGGTTTTGGGTCAAACCATCGATGACGCAGCGGGTGAGGCTTTTGACAAATGCGCCAAGGTGATGGGGTTGCCCTATCCCGGCGGTCCGCTGATTGACAAACTGGCCAAAGAAGGTAACCCGAATGCCTTTATTTTTTCCAAACCAAGGATCCCCGGACTGGATTATAGTTTCAGCGGGCTAAAGACCTCCTTTCTCTACCTGCTTCGGGATGAAATCGCAAAGAATCCGGATTTTATCGACGATCACAAGGCCGATCTCTGTGCATCGCTCCAATCTACCATAATCGAAATATTGCTGGCCAAGCTTAAACTTGCGGCTAAACAGACTGGCATTAAAGAAATCGCGGTAGCTGGCGGAGTCTCGGCCAATTCCGGTTTACGAAGCGCCTTACTTGAAACAGCTGAAAAGCTTGGATGGAAGATGTATATTCCGCCATTCAAATATACTACCGATAATGCGGCCATGATTGCCATCACGGGGTATTACAAATATCTGAAGAAAGATTTCTCTTCACTGGATGCTGTGCCTTTCTCCAGAGTTGTGATCAGCTAATTTTAAAACTGAATGGATTGCGCTTTGTGCCCTTAGTGTAAACCTTTGAGTCCTTAGTGGTAAAAAAGTTTTTAACCACTAAGGTCACAAAGGAAAGCACAAAGGAACACCAAGTAAATGAATGGAAAATTGTTATCATGAAGAGTAAAAAGTTCTCCCTGCGAAAAAGGATCCAAAGCTTTGGTTATGCCTTCAACGGGTTGAAGATCATGTTCAGCGAGGAGCACAATTTCTGGATTCACCTCTTTTTTACCTGCCTTGTCCTTGTTTTTGTGCTCTTGTTCAGATTCTCCCTGGTCGAATATGGATTGCTGGCCATCGCAATAGGAATGGTTTTTGCGGCTGAGCTCTTTAACTCAGCATTGGAGAACCTTTCCGATCATCTTTCTCCTGGACAGAATGACAAGATCAAAAAAGTAAAGGATTTATCGGCGGCGGCTGTTCTGGTAAGCGCAATCACTGCTCTGGTGATTGGATGTGTTGTTTTGTTACCCAAACTATTCTGGTTAATTAGTTGAATATCTGCTGAGTATCCTGAAGCAATTTGTTGCGAATTACTATGTGTTTTATATATTTTGGTGATTTGGCAGCAAAGTGTTTCTCGCCACAAAGGCACCAAGACACGAAGGTTCACAATGAAAAAATGAAAGTCAGTATCGAAATGAAGTCTGTTGGAGTTTTTTTTCCTTCCTAAATCTTGCAACTGACTTGTTAGTTTTTGTAATTTTAGGGGAAAAGCCAGATGCAAAAGTTTTTAGTTAGAATATTTATTTTTACAGGCATCCTGTTCCTTTGTTCATCCTCAGATGCGAGGAGCAATTCTCAGAATCCTATCAGCAAAGACAGGCAACCAGCTGTTGCCGGATCGTTCTACCCATCCGATAAAAGTGAACTGCAAAAAGTATTGAAGGAATATTTCAGCAATGCGCCGGCAGCTCTGAAACAACGGCCCCTTGCGGTCATCGTGCCTCATGCTGGATATATCTTTTCGGGAAGCGTGGCTGCGGCCGGTTTCAAGCAAATTAGCAGGGATGCCGTGTTTAAGCACATATTTGTCATCGGTTCGAGCCATACCACCTGGTTCGATGGAGCCTCGGCTTATGCATCAGGAGATTTTATCACCCCTCTCGGTAGGGTCAAGGTTGATACACTGACCTCTTGGCTTGTCAAGAAATACAATTTCATTTCAGGGGTTACCCGACCCCATGATCGGGAGCACAGCATCGAAGTACAGTTGCCGTTTCTGCAATACTGGCTGAAAAAGCCTTTTACCATTGTGCCCATTATCATTGGTGGTGATTCACCGGCTACCTGCAGTCGTATTGCGGAAGCGCTTGAGCCATTCCTGAACAACGAAAATTTATTTGTTATTAGCACAGATTTTTCCCATTACCCCAAATATTCGGATTCAAATATTTCTGACAGCATCATGGCAGAGGCAGTATTGTCGAACTCTTCCCGGACTTTTCTGAATAGCAAGCAATCAGACGAAGGCAATCACATACCCAGCCTCGAAACGGCTATGTGCGGCTGGACATCTGTACTGACCTTGCTTGACATCACAGAGAAGAACCCTAATTTGGCATTCCTGAAAATAGTTCACAAAAATTCAGGAGATGTTCCTCGATATGGTGACAAAAGCAGGGTGGTTGGTTATTATGCTATTGGCCTTGTGCAGAAACAAGCTGTTCAGCCTTACAATCTTTCAGAAGCGGAAAAAGCCACCTTGCTGCATATAGCCAGGCAAACCATCGCGGAATATATCAAAAACAAGAAAGTGCCCGAAATAAATGAAAAGGTATTGACTCCCGGATTGAAGATTCCTGCCGGTGCATTTGTAACCTTGACTGAAAACGGACAATTGCGGGGGTGCATTGGGAGTTTCCAGCCCTCGGAGCCGCTGTTCAGCACTATCCGGTCGATGGCTATCGAAGCGGCTACAGGGGATCCAAGATTTGAGCCTTTGAAGGTTTCTGAAATTGGTCGAATTAAAATAGAAATTTCAGTGCTGACTCCGATGAAAAGAATTCAATCCATCGACGAAATCGAACTGGGGAAACATGGGATTTACATCCGAAAAGGCAACAGGAGCGGGACTTTTCTTCCACAGGTTGCAACAGAAACACATTGGAACCTGGAAGAATTCCTGGGACATTGCTCCCAGGACAAGGCTTTTATTGGCTGGGACGGATGGAAGGATGCCGAGATTTATACCTATGAAGCCCATGTGTTTGGGGAAGATGATATGAAGAAAAAATAGGATACAAGTTACACGTTACAGGTTACAGGTTACAGGAAAATCAGGATTAGAGCGTTCCTCACTTTATCCTTTTTCCTTTATCCTTTTTCCTTTATCCTTTATCCTTTTTCCTTTGTCCTTTTGGTCTACCAGGCAAAAATCGGATAGTTCTCCATCATCTTGTTCACCTCGGCACGGACTGCCACTATATTTTGTTCATTTTCAGCATCCAGCAGGACGCGGTCGATCAACTCGACGATCAATCCCATTTGGGCTTCCTTCAGTCCCCTGGTGGAGATGGCAGGAGTTCCTACGCGCAGACCTGAAGTCAGGAACGGTGAGCGGCTGTCGAAAGGAACCATATTTTTGTTGATGGTAATATCGGCCAGCACCAGTGCGTTCTCAGCCTTTTTACCAGTCAGATCCGGGAACTTGGTGCGCAAGTCGATCAGCATGGAGTGGTTGTCGGTACCACCTGAAATCACTTTGTATCCCTTGTCCATAAAAGCCTGGGCCATCACCCTTGCATTCTTCTGCACCTGCTGCTGGTAGATCTTGTATTCAGGAAGCAGCGCTTCACCGAATGATACAGCCTTGGCTGCGATGACATGTTCGAGCGGACCGCCCTGGATTCCGGGGAAGATCGCTGAGTCGAGCAAGCTGCTCATCATCTTGATCTCACCTTTCTTGGTAGCCAGACCCCATGGATTTTCAAAATCCTTGCCAAGCAGGATGATTCCACCACGCGGACCGCGCAAAGTTTTATGGGTTGTTGAGGTGACAATGTGCGCATGCAACAGCGGATTGTCAAGCAATCCTGCTGCGATCAGTCCGGCAGGATGGGCCATGTCGACCATGAAAATTGCACCAATCTTGTCTGCCAGTGTCCGGATACGGGCATAATCCCACTCTCTGGAGTAAGCTGAAGCGCCTGCGATGATCAGTTTAGGCTTCTCCCGGAGGGCAACCTGCTCCATGTGGTCGTAATCAACAAGACCAGTATCTTCTTTCACGCCATAAGAGACCGGATGGTAGAGCAAGCCTGAAGAATTCACAGGTGAACCATGCGAGAGATGACCACCGTGTGAAAGGTCGAGTCCCATAAACGTATCGCCTGGCTGAAGTACGGTCATCAGCACTGCCATGTTGGCCTGCGCGCCGGAGTGTGGCTGGACGTTAGCATATTCCGCGCCAAAGAGCTCCTTGAGACGGTCGATGGCCAGTTGTTCGGCCTCATCAATGAACTGGCATCCTCCATAATAACGGTGACCGGGATATCCTTCGGCATATTTGTTGGTGAGGCAGGAGCCCATGGCATCCATTACCTGCTGGGACACAAAATTTTCGGAGGCGATCAGCTCAATGCCGTGCAACTGACGTGCATTTTCTTTTGCAATGATGTCAAAAATGGCGGTATCTTTTCTCATGGAGTGGACATTTATGAATTAAGCGACAAAAGTACAACTTTCGGTCTGAATGTGAAAATTTTACAATGTGCTAATGTGCTAATGTGCTAATATGCTAATAAAACAACTTGCTAATATTCTGATATTAAGGTTAATAAATTTAATTAGATTTTGACTGGATGATTAACTAATAAGTAAATAGGTCGACTCCTAATTTTATTATTAAACAAAATATTTTTCCTAATTCGTAATAATTGAAAAAGTACGGTGGCGCAATAGTCCTCAGTTACGAACAAATCCCCATTAGCCCATTAGCCCATTAGCCCATTAGCACATTAGCACATTAGCACATTAGCACATTAGCACATTAGCACATTAGCACATTAAAAGAAGTTTATTCATCCGAGAAATTGACGAGAAGGTCCCGGTAGGCATTGAATATCCTTGATTTGGAGATGAAACCCACATATTTTCCGTTGTGGACTACCGGAAGGTTCCAAGCGCCGCTGTCGTTGAATTTTTTCATGACGATCTCCATCTTTTCATCAATGGTGATAATCTCCGGGGAGAGGCTCATGAATTCCGATACTTTTTTCGTGGTGTACAACTCCTTTTTGAACATGATTTCCCTGACATCGTCGAGGAGAACCACTCCCTTGAAATAGTTTGATTCATCCACAACCGGAAAGACATTGCGTTTGGACCTGGCAATGATTCCGACAAGTTCTCCAAGTGTTGTTTCCGGCTTGACCGACAAAAGGTCCTTTTCAATGACATTGTGCAGTTTCAGAAGTGTAAGCACCGCTTTGTCCTTGTTGTGGGTAATCAGATCCCCTTTCAGGGCAAGCCGTTTATGGTAGATGGAGTGGGGTTCTATGGGCATGGCCACCAGAAAGGCTGTCGCGGAAGTGATCATTAATGGAACCAAAAGACCAAAGCCGCCCGTGATTTCTGCGATGAGAAATATGGCGGTCATTGGCGAATGCATCACTGCCGCCATCATGCCTGCCATCCCGGCCAGGGCAAAATTCTTAGCCGGTACCATTTGTCCGTTGTAGTTCAAAATCAGGGAAACCAGGAATCCAGCCAAACTACCTAGGAATAGGGTAGGCGCAAAAATACCACCGCTTCCGCCTGCGCCGTTGGTTGTAGCTGTAGCGACAATTTTCACAAGCATAATTACTGCAACAAGGCCAATTAAGACCAATTTGTCATCCCTGAATTCAAAGAAGAGTGAGTTGTTCAGTATGTGGTGCCCCAGGTCATTCACGATCTGGTTGATGGTAAAGTAACCTTCACCCCAAAGCGAGGGAAAAAGAAAGATCATTCCACCGAGTGCCAGACCGCCAATACCAATGCGCAGGAAAGGGCTTTTGATTTTTTTAAGGCTTCCTTCAATCAGAAGATTCCCTCTCGAGAAAAGGACGGAAAAGAGCCCGCAGAAAACTCCAAGCAGGATGTACCAGTGGATATTTGTAACTTTAAAAGCCGAGTCTATCTGGAAATTAAGTTCGTAACCGGATCCCATCAGGAAATAGGCAAGGGAAGCCGCAGTTGCGGCAGAGATCATCAATGGCAAGAGTGAGGCCATGGTCATGTCGAGCATAAGTACCTCAATGGCAAACAGCATACCGGCCAATGGCGCCTTGAAGATTCCGGAGATGGCGCCGGCGGCTCCGCAGCCGATTAATACTGTCATGGTACGGTAGCTCAGGTTGAATTTGCGGGCGATGGTTGAGCCGATGGAGGATCCGGTCAGCACAACGGGAGCTTCGGCACCAACAGAACCGCCAAATCCTATCGTGATGGTACTCGAAATGATGGAAGTGAACATGTTGTGGGCCCGGAGATAGCCTTTCTTCCTGGAGATGGATTCCAAAACCTTGGTAACACCATGACTGATATCCTCCTTTACAACAAATTTCGTGTAGAGATATGTAATCAGAATTCCTATCAGCGGATAGAGAAAATAGTGGTAATTTTCCTGAAGGGCGTCGAAGTCTTCAGTCAGGAATTTGCTGAAAAGGTGAATTAAATTTTTAAGCAGGATTGCTGCAAAACCGCTCAATAACCCGACCACAAAACTCAATGCAATCAGTTTTTCACGTTCTGAAAGCTGAGAGAATCTTAGTTTGATTGCCCTGTAAAATATTCTCTTGATCCATTCCATGATCTGAAGCAGGTAGTTAACGGAATCAAACGTACGCTTTTTTCTTAAAATATGAACACTGGTTTAGCCGACAAACCGGTATCCGATCCCCGATTCTGTGTTAAGCAATTTGGGTTTGGTCGGATTATCTTCAATTTTTTTGCGTAATTGTGCCATGAAAACCCTAAGATATTGGGTCTGTTCCAGATATCCCATTCCCCAGATCTCTTTCAAAATGAACTGATGAGTCAGAACTCTGCCTTCATTTTTTGCCAAAAGGGCCAACAAGGAGAATTCTGTTGAGGTTAGTTTTATGATTTCATTGTTCTTTTTCACGATATGACTTGCCAGATCGATCGACAAGGAACCAAATGTCAATGTTGGATCCTCTGCTGAACCCATACTTTGCCGGATGGCGACCCTGATTCGTGCCAGCAATTCACCGGTTCTGAAAGGTTTAGTCAGGTAATCGTTGGCACCATGATCCAGTGCGCGGATGATATCATCCTCAGAACTTCTGACTGAAAGAATAAGAATGGGTTTTTGATACCATTCGCGAAGTTTTTTGAGAATCTCAATGCCATCAGTATCAGGAAGTCCCAGATCCAGAATGATAAGCACAGGATGTACAGTCGCAGCGTGAATCAAACCTTCCTTCCCTGTGGAGGCTTCCGATATTTTGTAACCATTGGCGGAAAGTGTGATTTCCAACAGCCGGCGAATTTGAACCTCATCGTCGATGATTAATATGGTCTCTGCTTTATTCATCCTTGTACAAGTTTTTTTTGTTGGTTCAAGTCTGCAATTTCCACTGGAATTTTTATGATAAATTTTGCACCCCCGTTTTCTCTGTTTTCGGCGGTGATTGTCCCTGCCTGAGCTGCGACAAATCCCTTGACGATAGACAATCCCAATCCTGTGCCACCTGTTTTTGCATCCTTCCCCCTGTAAAATTTATCAAAGACGAAATTTAATTCAGAAGCCAAAAATCCCGGACCTCTATCCATCACCTGCAAGTTTAGCAACCCGTTGTCGTAAAAAATTTTCAACCTGATAATGGTTCCGGGTGGTACATTTTGAGTTGCATTGAGAATCAGATTGTGCAATACCTGTTCAATCAGGCCAAAGTCTACTTTTACCAATGGCATATCCTGTGGGATTACCGTCGTCAGTTTGAATGACTTTAATTCAGTCTGAAGCGTTTCCGCTACATTATTTGAAATGTCATGAACATCACACCAGTCAGGGCGGGGAGTGATATGACCCGACTCGAGTCTGGACATATTCAGCAGATTTTCAATCAGTCGGTTCAGGCGTATTGATGCTATACTGATTTCATTGTAGAGCTTTTGCCTTGTTTCCTCAGGATAGGATTGAGATATAAGCGTATCTGATGCTCCCAGGATGGTAGCAACAGGAATTCTCAATTCATGCGAAATTGAATTAAAAAGTGTCTTGTATAATTTCTCGGATTCACTTAGGATATAGGTATTTTTTGCTGCATTGCGCAGGAATTCACGCTCATATTTCCCTGAAATCTGCGATAGGAATGCATCCCAGAATTGCTCTTCACCCTGTGTAAAAAAGCGATGGAGTTCGACTGCTATCACTCCCATATTTCCATTATTCCCTGCTAAAGGGAAAAAGGTGAATAATCCTGAAGGCAAAGTGTCAGTGAATTTCCCGGCAATGGAAGAATGCTTGAATACCCAGTTGGCAACACTGAAATCATTTTCTGACAATGAGATGGATGAACCGTCCTGAACTGTACTATCCAATTTGCCAAGTTCAGTTTTTAGGATGATGGCCGAATCGAGCGTGAAATATTTTTGAACATAATTGACAGCAATTCTGGATACTCCGTCCATCCCTGCTGCCGTGTTCAACTCTTTGGTGAGTTGATACAATGCCTGTGTTCGTTCTTCCCGTATCCTGGTCTTCTGCTCCTGCCGTCGCACCCTCGAGGTGAGTATTCCATTCAGAAGCGCGATAAAGAAAAACATGATGAGCATCAACACATCTTCGGGCTTATCTATATGCAGGGTAAACTGAGGTGGAATAAAAAAATAGTCCCAGATTAGAGCACTCGATGCTGCTGCAAGAAAAATAGGTCCGGGCCCAAAAAAGATAGCGAGAATGGAGACTATAAACAGCAATCCAAATGATACGATCTGGTAGCCAATGAAATCTCTCACCAGGTAACATGAGATCGATGAAAGAAATACCAGAAATATTACGGCCAGGTACTCTTTAAAAGTTGATGTAAAGGAAGGGACAAAAACCTTTTCCCGGTAACGACCCTTTGCCTGATTATCAGCCCCAAGAATATAAACATCTATGTTCCCGCTGTACCTGATCAGTTTGTTTACAAAGCTGCCAAGTCTCAACATGGCAAACAAGTTTCGAACCCGCGGTTTCCCGACAATGATGTGGGTTGCATTTTCTTTTTGGGCAAAATCGACGATTGCGCTGACCACATCGTAATTGGTAACTATCCGGACTTTGATGCCCAATTGTTTGGCCAGGTTTATGTTTTTATTCAGCTGATCATTTTCTTTCGGCGATAGTTGATGCGATGTTTCAACATAAATGGCCTGAATGTTGGCTCCCATCGAATAGGATAGATTCTTTGCCCAGCGCAGCAGCCTGGTCGACTGTACCCGGTAGTCAATGGCAACCAGGAGATGTGATCCGGATTTCCAGGGACCCCTGATGCGTTTTTGCTGCATATAATCATGCAGTTGTTTGTCGACCCTGTCTGCCACGATGCGCAGGGCCATTTCACGTAACGCGGTAATATTGCCCTTGCGGAAAAAATTTTCAATGGCTTCGCGGGAACGCTCAGGAGCATAAACCTTGCCTTCTGACAATCTTTGCAACAATTCGTCCGGGCTTAAATCGACAACTTCAACTTCATCTGCATTCTCAAAAATTTCATCCGGGATGGTCTCTCTAACTGTGATACCCGTGATTTGCGCGACAGTTTCTGAACGGCTTTCCAGATGCTGCACATTTACGGTGGTATAGACATTGATGCCGTTTTCCAGAATTTCAAGAACATCCTGGTATCGTTTGGTGTGCCGGCTGCCCGGTGCATTGGTGTGCGCCAGTTCATCCACCAGGACTATTTGTGGTTTGCGCGAGATGATCGTATCGAGATCCATCTCTTCCACTGAAGCCGATTTATAGTCATGCTTCTTTCGGGGTATCAGTTCAAATCCTTCTACCAGAATAGCGGTTTCATGCCTGTTGTGCGTTTCAATGTAACCAACTATGATATCGCTTCCCTTCTGCTTTTCTACTTTGGCAGCCTGAAGCATGGTGTAAGTTTTGCCTACACCGGCACACATGCCGAAGAATATCTTTAGTTTACCACGTTTGCTTTTCTCCTCATCCTGAATGATGGAGGCTAAAAGTTCATCCGGATCCGGCCGACTATCAACTGATTCCATTCCTGGTTTCTTTGTTTTCCAATTTAGCAATTAATTCAACAGCTTGCTCTTCAATTCCATGCATTTGTTCCAACATTCTTTTGATTTCCAGAATTTGATTCAAACTCACCTCTCTTTCAAATTCTTCCTGAAAATTCACATTGGTTGGCTTGATATTTTCATTAAGGCTTTGAGCCATCTCATTGAAAACGAGTGAAATATCATAAAATTCATCTTCGCCTTCGAAATATAATCTCTGACTATAGTTTTTTGCTCCGATCTCCTTAATGCCATTGTAAAGTTTAGTAAATCTTCCATTGAAATAGGATGCAAAATTAAAAGTAAAACTCAAGGTGATGATAAAACAAATGGTGCCTAAAAGAGATACACTGGCCAAACCATTTTGTGCAGATTTCTTTGTGTCATTCGCCTTAAGGATGATTGCCTGTTCATTCATTTGCGACAAAAGCATCATTTGCTGGTAAAGGGCATTGAACTTATTCGCAGAAACATTTATTATTTCAGATGAAACCGGTTTTTTCTCACATGCCACAAGGTAACCGATGTATTCATTGTACGCTGACTCTATTCCTGAGGCAAGTTTGTCTTCTCCCGGTTCTGTGGTGTTGTTCATTTCCAATAGAAGTGATTTTTTGAAGGAAGCAGAGGCAGCACTTATCACCGCACTATCTATTTCAGTGCTGTTGACAAAACAACGGGTGATTTCCTGATTCATGACCGTCAATTCTTCTGCCATATCCCTTGCAAAAATGACTGAGAAGTGGTTTTCTTTCAGAATTGCATCTGTTTTAAAGGATAGTCTGCTGAGGTGATAAGCCGACAAGATGGTTATTCCTGCAATAATTACAAAGAAAAAAATCATTCCCAGGGTAAATTTTGTCCGAATAGAAATTTTCATGGTATTTAATTTTAATTATTGGTTGTTTTACTATTATTTCCGGCATCAATTTTGTCAAGTTCAAGATTTAGAACCAACACATTTATCCGGTCTTCTCCCAGACACAAGAACTGCGGAACCTCAGTCATTTTCTTCACGCATTGGATTATGATCTGCTTTCCATCGGAATTGAGATTCCTGGCTTTGGCGATCCTGTCAACCTGCAATAAAGCTGCTTTTTGTGAAATGTGAGGATCAAGTCCGCTGGCTGAAGCGAAAAGCATTTCAGAGGGTATAGTTGTATTGTTGTCTAAATGGTTAAAGATAATGAATTGATTTTTCAAAGAGTCAACTGAATGTTTCAACTTCACATTGGTTAATCCAAAATTGGAGCCTCCTGAGGGCAATGGATTATAGGAAATGGCCGAAGGGCGCGACGAAAAGTAAATGACACTGTCGAAACGCTGGCCAATCAATTTGCTGCCTACAATTTTATTCTTCTTTACAATTAAATTCCCATTTGCATTTGTTGGGAAAGTGAGTTGCGCGATTCCAGTTACAAATACCGGATATATAACACCTGTTAATATAGTAAAAAAGAAGAAAATTTTTAGAGATATGATAAGTGTTTTCATTTTTTTGCAAATTATATATTTATAAGAAGATCAATAAGTTTAATCCCCAAAAAAGGAGCCAGAATTCCACCTAAACCAAAAATTAGCAAATTTCGGGTCAATGCAGCATTTGCTGAGACCGGTTTATATCGGACACCTTTTAAAGCCAAAGGGATCAGTAAAACGATGATGATTGCGTTGAAGATTACAGCGCTCAGAATGGCGCTCTGGGGCGAACCAAGATTCATGATGTTAAGTGCTGAAAGTGGTCCGATTCCGCTTTTGCCCGAGTACAGTGATATGGCAATGGCCGGAATGATGGCAAAATATTTGGCCACATCGTTGGCGATGCTAAAGGTAGTGAGAGATCCCCTGGTCATCAGCAATTGTTTTCCTACTTCAACGACTTCAATCAATTTGGTTGGATTACTGTCCAGATCCACCATATTCCCGGCTTCGCGTGCTGCTTGTGTTCCGGTATTCATGGCAATGCCGATATCAGCCTGGGCAAGAGCCGGTGCATCGTTGGTTCCATCTCCGATCATACCGACCAGGTGGCCATTGGCCTGTTCCTCCCGGATGCGACGTAATTTATCTTCGGGCGTAGCTTCTGCCATAAAATCATCTACTCCGGCTTCCGCAGCGATGGCAGCAGCAGTCAGTGAATTGTCGCCTGTTATCATGATGGTCCGGATTCCCATTTTCCTCAACTCAGCAAAGCGTTGCTTGATACCGCCTTTCACGATATCTTTCAGGTGTATGACTCCAAGGATCCTGTTATCCTCCGCAACAACCAGTGGAGTCGCACCTTGTCGGGCCAAATCGGAAACAATATCCTGGATCTTTTGTGTATAAAACCCATTGTTGTTTTGAATAAAAGTTCGGATTGCCTCCGATGAGCCTTTTCGGATCATATGAATCGTCCCGTCGTCAAATTTGAAATCGACACCGCTCATTCTCGATTGTGCCGTAAATGGGATAAATGTGGCATTGAGTTGATTGACTTCGCGGCCTCGAATATTGAATTTTTCCTTGGCCAGGACCACAATAGAGCGTCCTTCCGGAGTTTCATCCGATAGCGATGAAAATTGTGCGGCATCGGCAAGCTCTTCTACGGAAACACCATCGGCTGGAATAAAATTGGTTGCCATGCGGTTGCCCAAGGTGATTGTCCCGGTTTTGTCCAGTAAAAGAACATCTACGTCCCCGGCTGCTTCGATGGCACGGCCGCTTGTTGCAATAACATTTCGTTGCAGGAGCCTGTCCATTCCGCTGATTCCAATCGCACTTAGCAAGCCTCCGATGGTGGTTGGAATCAGACAAACAAGCAGGGCAATCAAAACTGGTAGGGTAAGATTTTGTGATTGGGGTAGCCCTGAAGCCGATAAACTATAACTGAAAAATGCCGGCAGCGTTGCCACAGCAAGCAGAAACACAATCGTCAATCCTGAAATTAATATGGAAAGTGCAATTTCATTGGGCGTTTTTTGCCGTTTTGCTCCTTCAACCAAAGCAATCATGCGATCAATAAACGTATTGCCTGACTCTGAGGTAATACGGATTAATATTCGATCACTGATGACCTTCGTTCCACCTGTCACAGCCGAACGATCGCCTCCGCTTTCACGGATTACAGGAGCCGATTCTCCTGTAATAGCGGATTCATCAACACTGGCAATGCCTTCAATTACTTCACCATCAGAAGGGACAACATCCCCTGCTTCACAGACAACGATATCACCTTTTTTAAGTTCAGTGGCATTGATGGCAACTTCATGGGTGCCATCAATCTTTCTGGCAATGGTCTGGGTGCGGTTCTTGCGCAAACTTTCGGCCTGCGCTTTTCCCCTGCCTTCGGCGATGGCTTCTGAAAAATTGGCAAACAACACCGTAAACCAAAGCCAGATCGCGATGTTGAGGTTGAACGATGAATAATTTCCCTGAAAAATGCCTGCAATAACAACGATGGTTGTCAGAAGTGAGCCGATTGCCACGATAAAAATGACAGGATTTTTAATCAGCAATGCCGGATTTAATTTGGCGAAGCTGTCTTTTGTTGCCTGAAAAGCCAACTTTCGGTTGAACAGACTTATATTTTGTTTTGTGCT
>CAIUUO010000151.1 GCA_903902325.1 uncultured Bacteroidia bacterium | reverse complement strand
TACAATAGGGAAAAAAAGCTGTCCTCATTCGAAAAAAATAGAGGACCAGTATTACATTATTCGGATAAATACAAACTCATTCGCATTGAGGAAAAAAACGTTAAATCAATAAAACCGAACGTTAGTCAGCCGGAAGAGTTCGCTTATACATTGGCCTGGTAATTCTCCCAACAATCGGATACATTTGTTTTTAATTAACTATAGGGAGGTTCTATAATTTAATATTTTGATATATAGATATTTATCACTATTTTTAGGGCAATAAATTCTATATTATAAACTTTATGAGCAAAGCGTATAAGTCACAAGGAAAGAAAGGATTATTCGATGAACAATTCGCTGTTTCTCATCTTTCTGCGATGGGTAATCCAATTGAGTCAATAAGCAAAGTCATTGATTTTGAAATGTTTCGTGCTATACTTGAATCAAGATTGCTTAACACCAGTAAGAAAAACAATGCTGGAGCCAAGCCTTTTGATGTTGTGATGATGTTCAAAGTTATGATACTTCAGCGCTATTACAACCTTGGAGATAAACAGGTTGAATACCAGATAGTAGACAGAATGAGTTTCAAGAAGTTTTTAGGACTTGAAACAGGCGATAAAGTTCCTGATGAGAAAACTATTTGGTCGTTCCGGGAAAGGCTCACTCAGACGGCTTCTATAGAGGAACTATTCGAGTTATTTGTTTCCAATTTGGAACAAAAAGGGCTGATATTCAATGAAGGTCAGATTATAGATGCCAGTTTTGTGGAAATTCCTCGTCAGCGTAACTCCCGTGAAGAAAGTAAGATAATAAAGGACGAAGGTGGCGATGATCTTTGGAACGATCGCCCTAATAAGAAACGTCATAAGGACATCGATGCACGCTGGGTAAAAAAGAACGGGGAAACCTTTTACGGTTACAAGAATAATGTTAAAGTTGATGCAAAGAGCAAGATTATAGGAACTTACTATGTTTCAGATGCCGCCGTGCATGATTCTCAAGTCCTTGAACTGTTGCTTACTGAAAAAGATGAAAATCAGACACTTCATGCTGATAGTGCTTATACAGGTCCAAACCAGGAAGAAGCAATTTCCGATCACAAAATGATTAACAATGTTCACGAGAAGGGTTACAAAAACAAACCGATGACAGAAGAACAAAAATCGAACAATACAATAAAATCAAAGATACGCGCTCGCGTGGAGCACGTTTTTGGCTTTATGGAACAAAGCATGAATTGTATGTATATCTGGTCTGTCGGGATGCCAAGAGCAACAGGCATTATTGGACTGATCAATTTGACTTACAATATTTTCAGATACGAACAATTGATTAGAGTAACTGTTTAAAGTCAGTAAATCAAGTATATAAACGAGGGTAAATTGAAAGTTCCAGATAATTTTTCTCCATAAAAGACCACATATTAGGTCGACTAACTGTAGTCTGAAGACTGCCAAAAATTCAGAAAGATCAAATTACGGTTTGGTCAGAAAAAACGTGACGAAAAAAAATTAAAAAAACGAATTTTTAGAACCTCCCTTAATAATATCCTAATGAAGAATAGTTTAATTGTACTTCTTGTTTTTGTATTTGTTTTAACAATTAAAACCAAAGCCGATGAAGGAATGTGGCTTCCGTCGCTAGTTGGGAAGTTGAATATCCAGAAAATGAACTCATTAGGATGCAAACTGACTGCAGAACAAATTTACAGTATCAATCATTCAAGTTTGAAGGATGCAGTAGTCGCCCTTGACTATGGCTCCTGTACTGCGGAGATAATATCTGCCGATGGATTACTTTTAACCAATCATCATTGTGGCTTTGGGGAGATCCAGGCCCACAGCTCAGTTGTGCATGATTATCTTAGGGATGGTTTCTGGGCGATGAAACGTGAGG
>CAIUUO010000150.1 GCA_903902325.1 uncultured Bacteroidia bacterium | reverse complement strand
TTTTCTTTTCGTCGGGGGCATTGGCTCAGAATATCATTTCAGCCGTTATGCTGCATTGGCTCTTGATGTGCGTGCATTTTACTCCCTCACCAATCTTTACAACTCCAAGAACTACGGCTACGATCCTTCACAGACCAACGGTATCCAGGCAACACTGGCTTATCTGTTCAGAGTGGGAAAAGTGAAGAAATGAATTCGGCAATTCGACAATGTGCTGACTTGTTGATAGGTGTTGATCTGATTTGTTGATGAGGTAAAAGACCTATCATATGTTCCCATTTTTGCTTAAGTGCTTCACTACTTGAACCCTTCGACAGGCTCAGGAATCTTTAATCTTTCAAATATTCCAGTCAAATGCAAAACCCTTCTACAGGCTCAGGGACCGGTTCACCGATATAATTTTGAGAATTAAAACCCTTCGACAAGCTCAGTGAGCATCAGAATTACAATCGTTTTGTCTCAAAGTCCCCATCAGTCTTCGTGCCCCCTCCTTTCCCGGTCGCATTTATCACGAGAATCTCATGCAACCTGGTGGTATATCTTGGTGACAGCTTCTCCTGCCGCATTTTCCAGGTACGGTCAAGATCCTGGGAGGCAAGTTTAACCTTGTGGTGACCAATAGACCTGTTGATCCTGTCGATTGCCTTCATCAGCGGTTCATGGCGCGGATTGCTGTTTTCGAAGAGGTTGAGCTGAACCGGATTTTCAGGGACAATGTCCATCACGATCACTCCCGCTTTCTTGTAATTGTATCCTTCCCTGAAAATACGGCTTAAACCATCGCAGGCAAACCTGGCTATTTCGATCCCAGAGTTGGTGGCAAACGGAAATTTCACCACGATGTTTCGCTGGTATTGCGGCAGGTCTTCCCTGTGGGCATTGGTAAGAAGGAAAACCATCACAGAGCGTGCCGAAGAATTCTGTTTCCTGAGCTTTTCTGCGCAGGTCACAGAGAAGGTCACGACTCGCTCCTTTAGTTGATCCAGGGTGGTATAATGTCCTTCAAATGAACGTGTAGTCGCAATTTCCTTTTTGATTTTGGGCTCTTCCAATTCAATGGATGACTCCCCTTCAAGTTCTCTTTTCAGGCGCAGTCCTACCACAGACATGTACTTTCTGACCCATCCGTCGCTTTGGCAGATAAAATCCCAGGCACTTTTCACACCAAGATTTTCAAGTCTTTTTGAATGCTGGCGTCCGATGCCCCAAACATCCTCTGCCTTTAGCCATTTCAGGGCTTTGATGCGTTTCTCATCGGAGTTGATGGTATAAACTCCACCCGTTTTTTCCGGATATTTCTTGGCAATCCTGTTCGCCGCCTTGGCAAGGGCTTTGGTTGGAGCAAAACCGATGCTGACAGGTATTCCGGTAGATTTATAGACTGCCTTTCTGATTTTTTTACCATATTCTTCCAGGTCAAAATGATCAAAACCATCCAACAGGAGAAACGCCTCATCGATGCTGTAAATCTCCATATCGGGAACAAAGGAGGCCACAATGCTCATGACCCTTGCACTCATGTCGCCATAAAGTACGAAATTGGCAGAGAAGATATATACACCGTTTTTATCGAAAAGCTTCTGGAACTGGTAGGCGGGTGCGCCCATTGGAATACCCAGACTCTTTGCCTCATTGCTGCGGGCAATCACGCATCCGTCGTTGTTCGAGAGCACAACGACAGGTTTTCCGTTCATTTCAGGCCGAAATACCCTCTCGCAGGAGGCGTAGAAGTTGTTGCAATCAATTAGGCCAAACATCAGAGAGACCTTATCACGTGAACTACGATGCCCCAGACCAGGAAATCATTTTCTTCCGTTACCCTGATGGGATTGAAATCATTGTTGGCGGGCACCAGCCAACAACAGTCACGATCAATCTTGATTCGTTTGATGGTAAACTCACCATCAATGAAACACACGGCAATTTTCCCATCCGAGGGTTCCATGCTTTTATCGATGATGATCAGGTCGCCATCATTGATACCGGCATCCATCATGGAATTACCCTTGACTTTGGCAAAAAATGTGGCGGATGGGTTTTTAATCAGCTCCTTATTAAGATCAATGGAAATATCCACAAAATCCTCAGCCGGAGAGGGGAATCCGGCATGAATCCCGTCTCCGATCAACGGCAGGCTCAGTTCCGTTTCAGTCGAAGCAGAGAAGAATTCAAGTGTTTCCGAACGATGCAGGAAGGAGAGTTTCACGGAAACAGGTATTAATCGTTTTAAATGTTTGAGGGGTTTAAAAAGTTTGAAATGTTTGAAATGTTAAGGAAAACCAACATTTCAAACACTTCAAACAAAAAAAAAAGTTCAAACTTTTCAGTGAAGTTCGTGTACAACGAGCCCGGAGCGAAGTTTTGGTTCGAACCAGGTCGTTTTCGGAGGCATGATGTTGCCGGAATCAGCAATGTTGATCAGCTGCTGCATCGAAACGGCATAGAGGGCAAAGGCAACTTTCATCTCGCCTGAATCAACTCTTCTCTTCAATTCGCCCAATCCCCTGATACCACCCACAAAATCGATTCTTTTGTCTGTCCGCAGGTCTATGATGCCAAAGATTTTATCCAGTACCAATGCAGAAAGAATTGTTACATCGAGCACTCCAATTGGATCATCGTCGTTGTATCTTCCTGGTTTGGCTGTCAGTTTGTACCAGGAACCATCGAGGTACATGGAGAATATATGAAGCGCTTCGGGTTTGTAAATTTCAGAACCAGCCTTCAGCACTTCGAAATCCTCATCTAATTTTTTCAACAATTCGTCGGAAGTCAATCCGTTCAGATCCTTCACGACCCGGTTGTAATCGATGATCCTAAGTTGGTTGTCGGGGAAATGGACGGCCAGGAAAAAATTGTATTCTTCAGTTCCGTTGTGATTCGGGTTATCGGCCCTTTTTTCTTTGCCTACTAAAGCAGCAGCTGCGGTACGGTGATGTCCGTCAGCCACATAGGTGGCAGGAATTGCTGCGAAAAGTTTAACGAGCCGTTTGATGACACCGCTGTTTTCTATGAGCCAGAAATGATGTCCAAACCCATCTTTGGTTATGAAATCATATTCCGGTTTAGTGGTTGCGACGATGGATGAAACTATGTTATCAATCTCCTTCACAGCAGGATAGGCAAAAAATACAGGCTCCATGTTGGCATCCGTAATGCGGACATGCTTCATCCTGTCTTCTTCCTTGTCGCTACGTGTGAGTTCGTGTTTTTTGATGACGCCGTTGAGATAATCGTCTACCGACGCGCATCCGACGATACCATACTGGGTGCGGCCTTCCATCGTTTGGGCATAGATGTATAGGTATTCTTCTTCATCCTTCCTGAGCCAGCCATTTTCCTTGAATAATTCGAGATTGTCCAATGCCTTTTGGTAAACCTCAGGACAGTGTTCATCGATACCCAACGGGAAATCAATCTCCGGTTTTATAATGTGAAGCAGTGACAAAGGATTTGCATAAGCCTCGACTCGGGCTTCATCTGAGTTAAGCACATCATAGGGCCGGGAAGCCACGAGAGGCGCGATCCCCTTGTGTGGACGAAGTCCCCTGAACGGTTTTAATATGGCCATACTATTGCTTTGCTTCGAAATCTTTCATGGTTTGTACCAATACGGCAACGCTTTCAATTGGCATGGCATTATAGATGGATGCCCTGAAACCGCCAACACTTCTGTGGCCTTCGATACCAACGATGTTATTCTCCTTGGCCAATGCCTGGAAATCCTTTTCGAGATGCTCGTTTCCGGTAGTCATCACGAAAGTGACATTCATTCTTGAACGGTCGGCAGGATCAGGAACCGTGCACTGGAACAGGGAATTACGATCAATTTCGTCATACAGCAATTTCGCCTTGGCCATATTTTTTGCCTCCATGGCCTTGATGCCGCCATTCTCCTTCAACCAGATCAAAGTCTGAAGTGCAGCGAATACAGGTAAACAAGGAGGGGTGTTGAACATCGATTCTTTATCGATATGTGTCTGGTAATTAATCATGGTTGGAATGGATCGGCCATTTTTGCCCAATACATCTTTCTTCACAATAACGAGGGTGACGCCTGCAGGAGCTAGATTCTTCTGTGCTCCGGCATAGATGATAGCATATTTGGAGATATCCAGCGGACGGCTAAAAATATCGGATGACATATCGGCAACCAAAGGAACGGGGGAATCCAGATCGTAAAGCATCTCTGTTCCGAAAATGGTGTTATTGGTTGTAATGTGGAGGTAATCCAGATCGGCAGGAATATCAAAGCCTTTAGGGATGTAGTTGAAATTTTTGTCCTTGGAAGAGGCCACTTCTACCACCTCGCCAAAGAATTTACCTTCCTTGATGGCTGCAGTTGCCCAAACACCTGTGTTCATGTAACCAGCTTTTGTTTTCATGAGGTTGTAGGGAGCCATGTAAAACTGGGTGCTTGCGCCGCCCTGCAAAAAGAGAACTTCATAGCCTTCCGGTACTTCCAGCAACTCCTTTACCAATGCGATGGCCTGGTCCATGACAGCCACAAATTCCTTGCTCCGGTGCGAAACTTCCATCACCGACAAAGTTGTTCCTGCAAAATTGATTACGGCTTCTGCCGTTTTCTGAATCGTGAACTCGGGAAGAATAGATGGTCCCGCGTAAAAATTATGCTTCTTCATTTGGATCAGTTTTTAATTGTTTTGACTGGCTGGCCGGATGGTGCCGGGCAGGTTTAAAATATATAATCTGTTAGATATTTAACTACTTATATTTAATGTACTTACATCAGATAGAACGAGTGTAAAATTAACACATTTATCTTCAAAACATGATAAAAATCAGTTAATTTTAGGTTAATCCTGCAAAAATTCCGAGATATGGAAACAATCTAAATAAATGGCATTTTCACCACTTTGGCTTTAAGCAGTTTACCACGGACTTCCAGATAAATCTCACTCCCGGGTTTAGACCATTCTGCGGGAACATATCCCATACCAATACCTTTCTCCAAAACCGGTGACTGGGTTCCCGATGTAACGTGTCCGATCGTTTTTCCCAATGCGTCAGCAATCAGATAATGGTGCCGCGGAATGCCCCTGTCGATCATCTCAAATCCGCATAAGCGGTTGGCTGTACCCTGCTTTTTCTGCTGCATAAGCAGATCTTTGTCAATAAATTGCTTGTGGTCATTGAATTTTGTGATCCATCCCAATCCTGCTTCAATGGGAGAGGTAGTGTCGTCGATATCATTCCCATACAGGCAAAAGCCCATCTCAAGGCGCAAAGTGTCGCGGGCGGCAAGTCCGATTGGTTTGATGCCTTCTTCTTTACCGGCATCAAAAATTGCATTCCACATGTGATCAGCAAACCTATTTTCAAAATAAAGTTCAAAGCCTCCGGCGCCTGTGTATCCTGTGGCCGAGATGATTACATCTTTTACTCCTGCCATCTCACCTACTTCAAAAGTGTAATATTTGATGGCAGAAAGATCGACTTCAGTAAGTTTCTGCAGAACTTCCAGGGCTTTGGGTCCCTGAATGGCAAGCTGGGAGAACCGGTCAGAAGCGTTGTCAAGTTCAGCGCCTGAATCATTCTGCGACACGAGCCAATTCCAGTCTTTTTGCACATTAGCGGCATTAACCACCAAAAGGTATTTTTCTGGAGAAAAAAAGTAAACAAGCAGATCATCCACGATTCCGCCTTTTCCGTTTGGAAAACAGGAGTACTGAGCCTGGCCAGGCTGAAGAGCAGATACATCATTTGTGGTAACTTTCTGCAGAAAGTCCAATGCAGACGATCCCTTAACCCATATTTCGCCCATATGGGACACATCAAAAACTCCGACTCTGTTTCGGACAGTCATATGTTCATCCTTGATCCCTGTGTATTCAATTGGCATATCAAAACCGGCAAATTCGGCCATTTTAGCCTTATAATTCAGATGAATACCGTGAAAATAGGTGGTTTGCATAATATAAGAAATTAAGATATTTGGGATTTACTGCAAAATTTCATTACTAAACGTCACTGACTGCTCTTTCGAGATTTTTAACTTTCCGCCAAAATTAAGAATAATTAAAAAAGAAGTTCCTAACAAAACTCATGCCGTCAGAATTAATATTCTTATTTTTGCTAACCGGATTATCCGAATTTACACACACCATCATTCTTAATGGAATACATAAACTTAGATTATCTTAAGGAGGCTGCAGAAGGGGACAAGCAAATCATTCGTGAAATGGTTGAGATGTTTCTATCTCACGTTCCTGAATTTAATCAGAATTTGAAGGATTTATACCGGAAAGGACAATATTCGGCACTTGGTGCAGAAGCGCATAAAATCAAGTCATCCATTCAGATTATGGGTATGAAGGAGTCTGCCATTGAGATGGATGTCTTACTGACAAAAATCAGGCAAAATATTGATCCTGAAAGCTATCCTATCCATATTGGCAATTTCGAACGCCAGTGTGAAGCCGCAATCATAGAGCTTAAGTCCGAATTGGCTTTACTTTGAATTATTGAGCCGTTTTCATTTTCAGTATTTCTTCTGCGAAGGCAAATGTGGCTTTTCTGACTTCAGGAACTGCACCGGAGGTTAAATCACTGGCCATCACATGAGCTCCGGCATTGGCAAAAGGCATCTTTCTCTTTAGGGATTCCGTGGTACCCAGTTTATCGACCATTTTGATGGCAGCCTTCACCTCAACAGTCTCATCCTGATGCTGCTCGTCCTTGTAATAATACCCCATGAAGACAGGGCATTTCACCTTTCCAAATTCCTCTTTGTTCATGGTGGCATCCAGAAGCTGCTGCAAGTAGACGATTGCCTCGCACCGGTACTTACAATTCCAGTATTTGCAGACCTCACCGTTCGGATCGTCATCCGTTACCCTGTAATTGCTGCCATAGTTTATTCTGGCAATCTGTAATCCCCATGGACCAGAAAGTAATGCTGCAGATTTCTGCTTGATCTGCACATTCGGTGAATACAGGATCATTCCATAGACCAGATCGGGAAAATCAGCAGCCAGTTTCAAGGCCAGGGTACATCCTGTTGAACAACCCATGATGACCACTTTTTTCCCAAGTTGATGTGCCACCACAAGTGCCTCTTTGGAAGATTCATACAAACGTTCAGGAGTCATATCCAACAAAGGATCATCTGTAACCAGTCCGTGAGAAGCCAGTCGCGCCAGAAATGCATTGCAGCCGAAATGACGGGCAAAATCCGCATTGACGGGGGAACCTTCCCTCCAACTGGCGGAGAAACCATGCAAATACAACAGAACATATTCGGTTACAGCATGCAGGGAATCATTGGCCCATAAAATCTTGGCCTCGCAACCCGGCCTTATTTTCAATCCCGGTTTGCTTTCCATGGATGCCACATAATTTTCAACACTTCCCTCGATGATTGGAAGATTTTGGTTCAGAACCGGCTTGGGCATCTTTGGCCCTGCGAGATAAATCAGAATGAGGGCGATCAGTGAGATCAGGAAAATTTTTAGCGTTTTCATAAAATCCTTTTAATTTGACAATTCGGCAATTCGACGATTCGACAATTACGCAATTCAAAATTGCATTTTTTAATCAAGATATGAAGGTTGGCCTTCATTTTTTAATATAAATTTCTACTCAGCTCTATTCTTTTTCATTGTCGAATCGTCGAATTGTCACATTGTCGAATTTTTTAAATGTCGAATTATTTCATCCGCACCACCGCCGTTCGTTTACGTCCATCCATCAAAACCTCCAATGAATTCTCGAAGCGTACCCATCTTACGAATTTTCCCTCCCTGACAAGTTCCTGCGAGTCCAGCAATTGCATATTGACAAAATCATTGCCGTCGATCACGGGTACTGAAAAATAACCCACATTCATAGAGGTCACATTGTGAAAGAAATGCGAACCGAGAGATGCATCCAGCGGAAAATCGGGTAAACCGATTTCGACAATCACCTTGGCATTGTTGATATTCGCCCACCTGACCGGAATACCAGTAAATTCATCGCGTGTGCCCCATCTGCCGGGACCGATCAATACATATTTCCGGTCTTCCTCACATAACAATTTATTAAATTCCTGTATCTCAGCAGCAATTTCTTTGGTCCGTGTCCGGTCAAACCGCTTAGTATCCACATAAATCACATCATGAATCCCCTTGATTCTGCCGTTGCCCATCCCTTTTTGAGAGAGCAGCACCAGGTTGTTCCTGTCAAGTTCATCCAGGTCTATTTTTATATCATCTTCCCTTCGAATAAGAGGTTTCAGCTGAAGCAGGTAAAAAGTAGGCCATCCGTTGTCTCCCTTGTTGAGATCAACGGCAAATTCCATCTCGACAGGCGAACCCATGGCCTGCTGAAAGAGTTTCATCGTGACTATCAGCGCATCGGCCAGTGGAACTTGATTGTATTTCAACATGTTGGCAAAATCAACTACACGGGGGCCCCTGGAACCGATTCCCGGTTGGACGACCTCATTTTCCATGTCGTAGGTAGAAACGCATTGTTCAATAACGCCATCTTTTTCTGCTGCTGATATGGGATATTTACGAATGGCTGCCAATTCGCCGAGATGAGGCATATCAAATTCACTGTGAGTCAGATCGATGGCATAGAATTCCCGTTGTGTATCCCTAATCTGGTCAGAAATGGCACCGATATTCAGCGCCGGATATTTCGGACAGAAACGGTACGCCTTTTCGCCGCCCGAAACTGCCTGTCCAAGTCCCATTGCTGCCACAGCAAAGCCGTCTTCAGGCTGCATATAGGAATAGGGATAATAGTTGTAAGATTGGGAAATTCCGCTAATATCCACATAGAATTTACCGGAATGCTCCTTTCCGACAACAGGCTGAATGATAATGGCCATCTTCTCCTCTTCAATTTTATAATTGATTGCCTGGAAATAGGATCGTGCATCGTTGCTAAAAACGGATGCATAGATTAGCTTGACTGCATTGCACAACTGATCAAATCTTACTTCCTGGTCAGCGTGGTTGTTGGGAATCATGTAGGTATCATATACCCCGGAAAAAGGCTGCAGAAGGGAGTCTTCAAACAAACCGGATGACCGGATGGCCAGAGGCTGCCGAATCTGTTGGATATACTGCATCAATTTATCTTTCAGCGTAACACTCAGGTCTCCCGCTAAAAATGCAGTTTTAATCTTTTCCTGATCTGTGGAATGAAAGGCGAGGCTCAGCAAGTTATTCGACTCAAGAAATTTATCGAACTCTAAGGCGCCAATAATCGAGGTGGCAGGCATGCGAATGTTTATTCCACTCAGGATGGCCTTCATGTCGATATTTTCCAACAGATTACTCATGAATGCCAGACCTCTCCCCTTTCCGCCCAGGGAACCAAGTCCCATGCGGACAATATATCGATTTCCTGTAATCAGTGTCGAATCAAAATTGATGATTCTGCCCCTGTTTTTCTTTTCACGGACATCGGTAAAAACGTTCAAACAAAAGTCGCGGAGTTTCTCGGTATTCTCGAAATCCTCGACTTTATAGGGTATTAGCCTTTCTGCCATATTAAACTCTCCGCGTGCCATCAGCCAGGTAGAAAAATCATTTTCCCCGGCATGGTACAACAGTGATTCCATAGGTACTTTGGATACAAGTTCCTCAAATTCATGCAGGTTTCTGGCACAAGCAATCTTGTTGCCTCTTTTATCCTTGAAGATAAAATCGCCAAAACCGAGCTTCGAATTGATAAAAGCGTGTATATCATGTGCCAATGTATCCGAATTCTTAGTTATAAATCCGGCTCCAATTGCCTCAGCCCTTTTGGCATTTTCAATATCATGGGATTGCAAAAGCAGCGGAATGGGATATTTCAGGCTTTTGCGGGTATATTTCAGCAACTCTATTCCTGCATCCTCATCGTTAACGCCATCCTTCGAAAATTTGACATCCGAAATAACACAGAGCAGATAATCCTTGTAATCGCTGATGATTTGCACAGCATCCTCATAGGTACTTACCAGCAATACCTTGGGTCGGGCACGGTATTTGAATATTTTGTGTAGCTCGTCCGTCGAATCATCAGAAACCAAAGCCTGGGTCTGAGTCAGGACACTTGAAAAAAGCAAAGGCAGATACCGCGAATAATATTTTATGGAATCCTCCACCAACAACACAATTCTAACTCCCCCCAATGAAGTATCCCTGAAAACATTGCGCTTGTCCTCAATGTATTTGATCATGGCCAGGAATACGTTGGAGTTGCCGTTCCAGACAAACACCCTGTCGATGGCAGGAACCAAAGCGGCAGAACGTTTGAAATAGCCAACATCATTGTTGTTATTGACAAGCAGGAGGATTGGAATACGGGGTTTGTGCTGGTGAATCAGTTCAGCTACCTGAATCGGCATCTCTTTGTCGACTCCGGCCATGATGATGATGAGGTCGAAATGCCGGAGATTAATGGTCGGAACCACATCCTCAGGAGTATTCACGCTGGTAAACCGAGGGGCTGCATAAAGGTTAAGCTGCAGGTACTCTCCGAATATCTTGTCTGTAAATTGTCCTTCCCTTTCAATGGAATAGGCGTCGTAAAGTGTGGCGAACAGCAATACTTCCTTGACCCGGGTGGGCATCAGTTCCTGAAAAATATCCCTGTCTGTTTTGCGTCTTTTAAACAGGTTGGATATCGATATCTGGTCCAGTTTCTCTTTTTCCATAGCGATTCAATTGTCGCTGAAAGTTAACAATTTTATGGAAAAGTGAAATGAAGTCCTGCCAAACGATTTTCTTTTGAATCTCAACACCTGATGCAGGGCTGAAGAAAAAAAACCACAATAGACACATAGGTCACAATAGAATTCTATGTGACCTAGGTGTCTATTGTGGTAATATTCTAAAACCCTTCTTGCGCGATTGTTGAGAGCAGATATTTTTCTGCTTCCAGATTCCACAATCCCTTGTGTTTGCTGCATAGCCGATCGAGTTCGGCAAAAAGCGGAATAGTTTTTCCTTTTTCTGCAAAATCAGATATAGGAGTCAGAGGCATCTCAATATGATTATAGATCAACTTCTTACCACCCGGAATTTCAGGCAGGTGAAGCGTTGCCTCAATTACTGCATTCAATCCACCTATATGAGTGACCAATCCTGCAGGATCGAGTCCGGCAGACATCAATTTGATCGCCTCCTTCATATCGTCGGTATTTCCTCCGCTTGTCCCGACCAGATGTGTATAGGCATAATGGACATTGTAAAAATTAATTCTGGCGCTGAAATCGGGATTCGATGGACCCGCAAAAAAATTCAGACATCCGTCAAAGGCCAGCAAGGCATCCGCCTGTTCGACGACGGGTGAAACAGGTGCAAAAACGAATACGTCGTCGTAACCGGTATCACCTGTCAGGGCTTTCAATTCCTTGACAGGTTCAGAAAAGGAAGTAGTATTAATGTAACGGAGGTCTATGCCACGGGATTTGGCAAAATCAACTGTATAAAGGGAGGCTGCCCTGTCAAGTCTGGACTGTTCAATATCTGTGACTACCACCAGGGAAGGCTTCATGTCTTCGCGGTTCAGCACATAATTGATGGCAGCGAGCCCCATTGGACCCACGCCTGCCAGAATAGCCATCTTACCGCCCTCCACAATCTCCATATTGTGGATGTACGATCCGGGAGTGATGTGGTAATTGGCATGCATGGCGCCAATGACGCAGGAAAGCGGCTCGGCCAGCGAAGCCGGGTAGAAACCGTCGCCCGAAAATGGCAACAATGCCCCCAACTCCATCACCTCATTCGGGATTACCACATAGGTGGCATCGCCTCCAATATAATGATACGAATATCCGGGTGCACTCAAAACACCAACCGGACCATCCGCATAATTTAAGGCTGGCTGGATTGAAAATTTGTCTCCAGGTTTGAACTGGCCTTGCCATTTGGCTCCAATTTCAATCAGCTCACCGGCAAATTCATGCCCAATGATCACTGGATTTTCTGCCGCGTCATTTGGAATGCGCTTGTGGTCAGTCCCCTGTGATGCTGCCTTGTAGGATGACATGCACAAAGAATCGCAAACTACCCTGGCCAATATCTCATTCTCTTTAATAGGTGGAAGTTCAAACTCCTCCAGACGGAGGTCTTTCTTCCCATATAATCGCACTGCTTTTGTTTTCATTTTTATCGTTTTTACAACACATTAAAATTTTGGATTTTCGATTTTCAATTTTGGAATGTTGAACACCTAAGTTTTGTGATTTTGGAAAACAATCCTGATAAAGACGCATTCGAAAATCCAAAATCCAAAATCCAAAATTTTTAATTCAGCATATTCTGACCACCGGTAACTGGTACTGCCTGCCCCGTTTCATATTCTTGTTCGATGATGTATAGGATCGCCCTGAAAACATCCTGTACGCGGCAACCCCTTCCAGCGGGAACCTGCTTTTCATAAAAGGCTTTTACATCGCCAATGGTCCTGGCTCCCGGTACTTTTCCAGCCCGGAGGTATTGAACAAACAAACCCTTGTCAGGATCACTCCACAAAGGACCTTCAAAGAAATTGCCGGGACATACTGAATTTACCTTGATTTTAAAAGGCATCAGTTCCATTGCGAAGGACTGGGTTAAACCTATTCCGCCAAACTTTCCGCCTGCATAGGCGAAATTCTTGTTGCTCCCTTTCAATCCGGATTTGGAATTGATCTGGATAATATCTGTGAAGTAATTTTCACGGTATTTCGACTGTATTTTCATCACAGCCGAGCTATATTTTGCACACAGGAAATAGCCCTTGTAATTAACATTGGTCATGAAATCAAAGTTCTCAGGCGTCATTTCGTCCAGTCCACCTGCCCTCAAAACTCCGGCATTACTGACAATCAGATCCAATCCGCCAAAAAAGCCGATAGTCTCTGTTATCATATTCTCAACAGAAGCCGCATCTGAGACATCCACTTTTACAAACATGGCCCGGTTGCTTGTAGCAGCTTCCTTGTTTAAAAAATCAGCTGCTTTCTGACCTTCAACCTCATTCCAGTCAGCAATCACAACATTGGCCCCCTCCATAAACAACATGCCCGCAATACCCGATCCAAAACCCATGGCTGCCCCTGTAACTACAGCGATTTTGTTGGCAAGTCTTCCAAAAGATACCAGGTAATCATGCTCATCCTTTCCCAGCATTTCATCCAACTGAGCCGCATGCTGAGCCAATGCCACCAACCCGATATCCTTTAGCAACACATAATCCGGATGATCTTCACGTTCCTCTTTCCACATGGATAGTTTTACTTCCAGATCCGATACAATGTCGGTAGGATCGGTGGTTTCATCAACCACAAGAATTTTCGCATCCTCACCCATGATGAGGAGTTCCCTGAGGGACTGTTCATCTGTTGCATTGGCGAATATTTCGCGGTCGTCCAGCCGCAGGGTAAGTACATTTTCTCCGGAGGCCATCATCCGCAATGCAGGAAGTACTTGATTGACAATAGCATTATGCATGGACAATAAAATTAAGGTATTCTATTAAAGCCATTCCTATGGCAACAAAATGTTCGCGCTGCCCGATTTTTGGTTTTCCGTTTGAATCAAGGTAACCACTTCCTTCTGTGGCAGACAGGTACTGGTGTGCAGCTACAACGCATGCTCCCTTGTAATTGATTTCTTTCAATATGGGAGAAAGTTCTGTTTTCTTTCGCGCAAAGAGTTCAATCGGTTCCATGGCGGGTGTATTGTGCTCACTCCCAAGCGTTACCACGAAACCCTCGCTATGGAAATATTGTACATATTCCTCCAATACGGCAAGACTGTTTCTGGTCGTAATCAATTCTACGGACCATATATTCCTTTCTTTCAGTGTTTTGGCAGCCTTTTCCTTTGATTCTTCAAATGGAGTAAAATTACCGTTTGCATCATCTGCAAGGAATGGATAGGTGGGAATTCCTCCCTGGTTTAAAATCATTTTGCATACCATATCGGATTCCAGAAATGCTTCGGCAGGTTCCGGAATAAAAGCCGGACCACCTGCCTTCAAAAGGTTGTTGCGCAATTCATTCTCTATGGAAGCAGGCGCATTCAGGTCGGAAACGAGTTCCTTTCCGGCAAATAGCCTGCTATAAAATGCTTTTTTGTCATCTGCAACAGTAAAAAGTTTGTCGGCCTTTTCACGAATGGCCTTTGCCAGATGGCGTTCACGTACCATTCCTTTGGTCATTTCCCTCTTGATTGCCTCAAAATCAAGGAGAAATCCTTCTTCAGCCTTTGGAAGTATTTCATTCAGCTTAGCGCACATCCCTGCCACGTGCTTGTTCGATTCTGAACGAACAGTTGCCAGCGCAGATGCAAAGGGTTCACCCATAACCGGTGGAAATGTAAGCCCTTTGCCGCTGAGATAGGTCCTTCCCGGGTTGCCGGGATCGTTGACCTTTAAACATGCAAGCTGGTCTGCCTTGTTCAAACTGATGTACTCAATATTGAACAGGGGGAAAATACCCCTTGCAGCACATTCGGCAGCCCAGGCAGCATATCCGTCAGTGGTATAGAAATCATTGATCCCCATCACCCTCACACCTTCTGCTACCGCCATATTCATCGCCTGTGTGATGTCTTTGAAGGCACTGAAAGAATAGGGCGTATGCAGGTGTGCATTTACAGGCGAAATGTTGCCTTTACCGTTTTCCGAATACCATCTCAGCAATTCCGCTTTGGCAGGAAATATATTCCAAAAATTAACCATAAAAATAATTTGTTACCCAAATTGATATTTTCGATTCGGTCCCTGAGCTTGTCGAAGGGTTCGATTTTGGATTTTCGATTGCGCTTCGATCTAAATTGCATTATAAAATCACAAATCTTTGGAGTTCCATATTCCAAAATCGAAAATCCAAAATCGAAAATTACTTTTTATATTCCCAGTTTTGCCCTACGGATTTGTTCTGCATCCGTAAAATTCTCTCCCGGCACATATCCGGCAAGCGGAACTATTTTTTCATGGATGGCATCCAGGAACCAGCTAGGCTGTGGGAAGAAAGCTTCTTCCAGTTCGTAGGCAGGTGTGATCCAGTTGCGCGACCCAACCACTACGGGAGGGGCATCCAGGTAATCAAAGGCCAGTTCCGTGACATTGCGCGCAAGATCATTCAAAAATGAACCACGGTTTGTGGCATCTCCGGAAATCAGAATGCGGCCAGTTTTCTTAACGGATTCGATCACAAGCTCATAATTAAACGGAACAAGCGAACGTGCATCGATCACTTCAGCCGAAAGGCCATATTTCTCTTCGAGGATTTTAGCCGCATCCAGTGCACGGTAAAGGGTTGCACCGATCGTCAGGATGGTCACATCCTTGCCTGCTCTTTTGATATCGGGTTCACCCATTGGAATTTCGTAATACCCTTCCGGGACACCGCCTGTATGAAATTGCTCGCCAATATCGTAAACACGCTGACTTTCAAAGAAGACTACAGGATCAGTACCTTGCAGGGCAGTATTCATCAAACCTTTGGCATCATAGGGAGTTACAGGGAATACAACCTTCAGTCCAGGAATATGGGCAACCAGGGAAGTCCAGTCCTGGGAATGCTGGGCCCCGTATTTGGAACCAACTGAAACCCTAAGCACAACAGGCATTTTCAGCACATTGCCGCTCATCGCCTGCCATTTGGGCAACTGGTTGAAAACTTCGTCTCCGCAGCGCCCGAGGAAGTCGCAATACATGATCTCCGGTATCACTCGTCCGCCACACATGGCATAACCAATGGATGTTCCAACGATGGATGCCTCCGAAATCGGCGAATTGAACAACCTGTGGTAAGGCAATGCTTCTGTCAGTCCGCGGTAAACGGCAAATGCACCACCCCAGTCGCGGTTCTCCTCACCGTAGGCAATGAGGGTCGGGTCTTTGTAGAAACGGTCGATGATCGCTTCGAAAATTCCGTCCCGAAGCTGGTATTGCTTCATTTTTGAAAATGGTTTACCCTCTGCATCAAAAGCGAAGCGCTCCTTCTTGGCAAGTTGAATTACGCGTGCATTTTCTTCCATGGCATGATTCACCTCAACCTGACGGTCTTCCATCTTTTCAGTTGGCGTATTGGAGAAAATCATCTCCCCGATTTGTTCTGGCTTGTTTCGGATGTCCATGCGGGGTGATATAGCTGGATCGATAGATAATTTCAATAATTCAACCATCAGGTTTTTGATCTCATCCCAGATGCCGTCCAGTTTTTTCTGATCCGTCACACCTGCTTCCACCAGATTTCTGGCGAAAGAATGGATGCAATCCTGGTTCTGCCAGGCTACTACCTCTTCCTTTGAACGGTAGGAAGATGCATCAGATGGTGAGTGACCGCTGAAACGGTAGGTCAGGACTTCCAGTAAGACAGGTCCTCTTTTATCATCAATGATCTTGAGTTTTCTTTTGTAGGCATCAATGACAGCCAGGGGGTTGTATCCATCGACCCTTTCGGCATGCATCTGATCGGGATTGACACCCGCCCCGATTCGGGCCGCCATTCCGTATCCCATGGTCTCGCCGGCAGTTTGTCCGCCCATGCCGTATTGGTTGTTCATGACATTGAAGATTACAGGCAATCCGCCTTTCATACCATCGTCCCAAAGCTGGGTAAACTGATCCATAGCGGCGAAGGAAATTCCTTCCCAAACCGGACCACAAGCCATCGAGGCATCACCGATGTTGGCAACTACTACGCCCGGTTTGCGGTTTACCTTTTTGAAAAGAGCTGCACCTACTGCGATATCGCCGCTGCCACCCACAATCGCATTGTTCGGATAGACTCCGAACGGGGTAAAAAAGGCATGCATACTTCCGCCCAAACCTTTGTTGAAACCTGTTTCACGGGCAAAGATTTCGGCCAGCGTTCCGTAAACCAGAAATTTCCTGCCCAGTTCCTTCACGGATCCCTTGAAATCTTTCTGAACGATTTTCAGGATGGTACCTCCGAAGAAGTTTTCCATGATTTCCATGAGTTTGGCATCATCCAGTTTCTGAATTGCACTCAATCCTTTGGCAAGAATCTCGCCGTGACTGCGGTGCGAACCGAAGATGAAGTCATCGACGGTGAGCGTATAAGCCATGCCGACAGCCGAAGCCTCCTGTCCGATTGAAAGGTGAGCCGGACCAGGATGGTCGTAGGGAACTCCGCTATATTCCCCTGTGGTCTTGATCAGGTTCAACATCGTTTCAAATTCCCTGATTACCACCATATCGTGGTAAATCCTGATCAGATCATCGTTCGAGAAATTTTTTGTTTCCTCCTTGATGGTTTTTTTGTACTGGTTTACAGGAATCGGCTGAAAGGTGATCTCACCTGCTTTTCTGGCCACGCTTGGGTCAATAAACTGAACTTTAGGCATTTCTTAAGTTATGAGTTATGAGTTATGAGTTATGAGTTATGAGTTATGAGATATGAGTTAAGACCGGTCCCTGAGCGAAGTCGAAGGGGGCGGAATAATCGAAAATCCAAAATTGAAAATCTAAAATCCAAAAATTGTTTCTTTAAAAATTTCGGATACAGTCGGATGCGGGAATACTACTTCTTCCATCTCCTTGAGCGTCATCTCCATCTCAATGGCCATACTGGCGCCATAGATCATCTCACTGGAAGGATTTCCAAGCATGTGGACACCGAGAACCTCACCATATTTTTCTCCTACGAGTACCTTGCACAGTCCGCTACCACCTTCATTTTCTGCGATGAAGCGTCCGGCATAGGCCATCGGAAGTTTCACCATCCGGTAGGCAATGTTCTGTTCTTTTGCTTTTTCTTCGGTCAGTCCGACCCCTGAAAATTCAGGATTGGTATAGACCACACCGGGGATGGCATTGTAGCGCATCCTGTCACTCCGGCCTGTGAGGTTGTTGACCACCACTTCACCCTCGCGACTGGCTGTATGGGCAAGCAGTGAAAATCCGGTAACATCACCTGCGGCGAATACATTCGGAACATTGGTGCCCATCTTTTCATCCACCTTAATGCCACCCCTGTCGAGCTCAACACCCAGGTTTTCGAGTCCAAACCCCTTGGTAACCGGTTTGCGGCCGACACTAACCAATATTTTTTCTCCTGTGACGGATTCTTTCTTTCCATCTTTTTCAAAAATCACTTCAGTTCCCTTTACCTCAACCACTTTGGCAGAGAGATGGAAAGTGATTCCTTTTTTGGCATACATCTGACGCATCATGACGCTCATTTCCCTATCCATTCCCGTCAGGATTTCATCCAGCATTTCAACGATGGTTACCTTGGTTCCCAGTGAGTTGAAGAAACTAGCAAACTCCATGCCTATCACACCGCCACCAATAACCACCAGCGAAGCAGGTAGTTCTTTCAGTTTTAGAATCTCACGGTTGGTTAGGATGGTCTCGTTGGGAGTGCCCAATCCGGGAATCGGAGGAATAAATGCCTCGGAACCCGTACAAATCAAAAGGTTGGTAGCCAGGATCTCTTCATCTCCTGCAATAATGGTAATTCCTGAGGCGGAGCGTCCTTTGATGAATGCTTCGGTTTTGATCACATCCACATGGTGCTCTTTCATTTTGAGTCCTACACCACCGACCAGTTTCTTCACCACTTTCTCTTTCCTCAACATCATTTTCCCAAAATCGAAAGTTACCCCGGTGGCAGTTACACCATATTTTTCAGCTCCGATTGCATTGTCGTACAGTTTGGCACTATACAGAAGCGTTTTGGTCGGGATACAACCTTCATTCAGACATACACCGCCCAATTCACCTTTTTCTATCAGGACCACTTTAAGCCCTTTGTGACCGGCGCGTTCGGCTGCAACATATCCTGCAGGTCCGCCACCGATGATTGCGAGATCGTAATTTTTGCTCATAGTGTTTTTCTTACTAATTAAAGTTCAATAGTTAAGTTTTCGATTTCCGTCGCAATTTGTTTCAAAAATCGTGTAGCTTCTCCACCGTCAAGCGCCTGATGGTTGTAAGTCAGGCTCAATCCGAGATGCGGAACGAACCCGTAAACCCCGTCTCCCAACTCTTTGGGTCGTGGAATAATGGTATTTACGCCAAGGATGGCAGTCTGGGGAAGGTTAATCACTGGTGTGAACATTTCAACCCCGTAATTCCCGAGATTGGATACCGTAAAGGTCGCAGCTTCAGCGGAGAGTAAATCTGGATTTATACTGCCATTTTTACAGGCAGCGGCAATTTCCTTCATTTGATTGGATAATCCCTGAATCGAAAGATCATCCGCATTTCGTACAACAGGGACCATCAATCCGCGGTCGGTATCTACGGCTATGCCCAAATGGACTTTCCTGAAATACTTCATGGACTCATCCATAAAGTGCGTGTTCACCTGAGGATATTTTTTCAGCGCTTTGATTACCGCGAAGCAGATCATGTCGTTGAGCGTAATGTTGGTAGGATAACCATCATCAACTGCTTTTTTGAAAATTTTACGCAGGTGAGTAATTTGTCTTGCATCTGCAGATAAATGATGGGTCAGCTGGGCCGAATTCTGCAAAGAATTGAGCATCGCCCTGGCAATCAACTTGCGGATATTGGACAATTTTTTGATTTCGAAATCATCGGAAGAAACTTTGCCTGCTGAAGGTTGTTTCAGATCTTTGGAAGTGATGGTACCGCCAAGTCCGCTGCCTGCACAATCGGTACATAGCTGCTCCTCTACCGCTTTCTTTTTGGCAAGGGGTGTAATCTTTGGTTTCACGGCAAGATAAGCCACGACGTCCTGTTCAATAATCCTTCCTTTCGGACCGCTTCCGCGGATTCCGGAAATATCAACATTTTCCTCTTCTGCCAGCATCCTTGCGCGCGGAGAGGCAAATGAGGTCTCTCCTGCAGTCGTCTTTTCAGTGACCAATTTCGTTACCACCATCTTCTCTTCTGAAACTGAAACGGCAACAGCTTCAAGTTTGGCAGGTGCCGAAACCTCCGTTTGACCTGAACTCACGGTTTCTCCTGCCTCGCCGATAATACATACTTCCTTCAGCACAGGGACTTCATCTCCTGACTCATAATTGAAAGAAAGTATTGTTCCATCTACAGAAGCATACTCTTCAAATGAGGCTTTGTCTGTCTCATAGGCGAACAGGAGCTCTCCCTTGAATACTTTATCCCCTACTTTCTTGGGAATCTCAGTTAAAATACAACTTTCAACAGATTGCCCCTGCTTGGGCATAATCACAATGGTTGCCATATCTACATTTTTTTGACAAAGCTAAATATTCCAACTTGTAAATACAAGTATTCATGTTAAATATTTATTAAATCCAAATATATTGTATTTATATATTTGATTTATTGCGTTTTAATAATATTATTCAAAAATATCATGTATTTACAAATTACAATAATAAATTTATTTTAACTTTGCAGACCTGATGAGTACAGTTATGACTGAACCCTATGTAGAATACAAGACAACCATGCCACGCCATAGTGCGGTGTATGAGATGCTGCGCCAGCACATCACAGATGGGGTATACCATGAAGGGGATCTTCTTCCTTCCGAAAACGAGTTGTGTGCAATTCACAAGGTAACAAGACCAACCATCCGGAAAGCGTTGGACAGGCTTTCGAACGAAGGTTTCATCGTCAGGCACCAAGGCAAAGGCAGTATCGTAAAGGGAGCTCCGAAAGGGGTTGGTATCCTGGCCATGAAAGGAACCACTTCAGCCGTTGGTAAGGAAAACCTGCTTACCAGTATCATTGTAAAACCTGAGATCAGGACCTGGAATGAAGCTTTTTCCTTCTCACTTACGCGCGTTGAGCAGGAATCGGGTTGTATTTATATAGAAAGATTGCGACTTGTGAACAATAAGCCTGTATTTTTTGACATTACTATGATTCCCAACATCAATTTTCCGCGCTTCACAGGAAGGAACCTGGAAAACAAATCGCTGTTTGATGTTTTAAGAAAGAATTACCGGCTCGAGGTAAAAGGGGGAGAACAACGCATTCTTGCCATTACCGCAGACGAAAGGTTGCAAAAATATTTTGGAGTACCTTCCGGTCACCCGGTTGTCCAGCTCAACCGCAAAATTGAAACCAACCGCGAAGGAATTTACATCTACAGTCAGGTTTTCTGCAATACGGATGAGTTTGTGCTGAGCGGAAACTTCTGAAATTTGTTTGAAATGTTTTTTTAGTTTAAAATGTTTGAAAAGTTACTGGTTACTGAGCGAAGTCGAAGGGAAACCCTTTAAACTTTACAAACCCTTCAAACATTTCAAACTATTTGTTCGTCGTTCAATTCGAAAATAGCTTCGATCTCGACAGCGCAATTTCCGGGTAATCCAGATACGCCAAAGGCACTTCTTGCCCCAACTCCGTTTTCGGCGCCGAATACCTCTTCCATCAATTCGCTACATCCATTGATCACATAGGGATGCTTGTCAAAATCGGGGGTTGCATTCACCAAGCCCAACAGCTTGACCACCCTTTTGATTTTATTCAGTGAACCCAGCTCGTTGCGCAACGTGGCAAGAATTGCAAGTCCAACGGCACGGGCTGCAAGTTTTCCACCATCCATGTCATAGTCAAGGCCGACTTTGCCCTGAATCAGCGTACCATCCTGACGGCTTGAAACGTGGCCAGAAAGATAAGCCATGTTGCCAGCAATAACCAATGGACGGTACAAACCTTTCGGAGCAGAAACCGGTGGCAGTTGCAGATTAAGTTCCATAATACGTTTTTCGTAATCCATAATGCATGAATTTTTGGTTAATTGAATATTCCTGCCAAGGAAAAAGTAAAAAGGCTAAAGGCTAAAGTAAAGAACGCTGCGATCTTGATTTTCACCTATCCTGTAACTTGCAACCTGCAACCTGTATCCCGCTATTCGAAAGCTTCGTTGCCTGAATCCGGGACTCTATAGCAGATCATTCTGCAACAGCAATATCACCGTTGAAAAAGTAAAAAACATGACCATGAAGGCAGAAATGATGATGGTTTCCAACTCATTATGTGTGAGCTTATTACGTTGATAGGGATGAACAGGAAAGGCCCGACTTTCAATTAATATCAACAACCTGAATACTCCCCACCCTACCAGAGTCCCGACAACCATTCCGCCCAGGATATCTCCGGGATAGTGAACTCCGAGATAAATTCGGGTATAGGCAATAACCACAGCCCAGAGGAAGATAAAAACCGCATACCGTTTGCTCCGAAAAAGAAGAGTTGAAAAGGTGGCAAAAGAAAAGGCATTTGCAGCATGAGCAGAAACAAATCCGTATGATCCTCCGTTATTGAAGAAAATATGAGTCAGCGGTGCGATGACAGGATCATTGGAGGGCCGAAGCCTCATTACCGAATGTTTAAAGATGTTTGAAATCTGATCTGAAAGCACGAGAATCAGGATAAGTCCGATAATTACAGGTACCGATTTTCTTCCGTATTTCCGGATAATGATGTAGAGGGTCACTCCATAAAACAACAACCAGGTGGGTGTAAGGGTAAACAAAGTCATCACATAATCCATCAAGTCGTTGTGATGACCATTGAGGTAAAGAAATGCAGATTTGTCCCAATCGGATATTGTCTGTATCACTCCCATGTCTGTATTATGAATTTAAAAGTTTCCAGATTTCGTCTTTCAAAGTTACTATTCCATAACCTGAAACCGATGAGATAAAGGTATGAGGAATATTTTTAAATTCCTTGCTAATTTCTTTCATGAGTTCACCATCGAGCATGTCAGACTTGGAGATGACTACGTACCTTTGTTTATCCAACAACTCAGGATTGAACATCTCCAGTTCATTGAGCAAAATATCCAACTCTTTCCTGTGATTTTTGCTATCGGCAGGAATCAGGAAAAGAAGGATCGAATTTCTTTCGATGTGACGCAAAAAACGCAGGCCCAATCCACGACCTTCATGTGCTCCTTCGATGATACCGGGAATATCTGCCATAACAAAGGACTGGTTATCCCGATAGGCTACTATACCCAGGTTTGGCACCAGCGTGGTAAACGGATAATCGGCAATCTCAGGTTTAGCTGCGGAAACAACCGAGAGAAGGGTGGATTTACCGGCATTGGGGAATCCTACCAATCCGACATCTGCCAATATTTTAAGTTCCAGAATTTTCCAGCCCTCTTCTTCCTCTTCGCCTGGCTGGGCATAGCGCGGCGTCTGATGGGTTGCACTTTTGAAATTGACATTTCCAAGTCCTCCCCTCCCACCTTTCACCAATATTTGGGTTTGATCGTGTTCTGTTATTTCAAAAAGGACCTCGCCTGTTTCGGCATCTTTGGCTACAGTGCCCAATGGGACATCGAGGATAATATCTTCTCCATCCTTGCCATGACTGCGTGAAGCACCTCCGCATTCCCCAAATTCAGCATAGATATGTTTCCGGTATTTTAGGTGCAAAAGGGTCCACATCTGGGAGTTGCCTTTGAGAATGATATGACCTCCCCTTCCGCCGTCACCGCCATCCGGCCCACCTTTGGCAGCAAATTTTTCCCTGCGGAAGTGTTTTGATCCCGCACCACCATGGCCGGAGCGGCACATGATCTTCACATAATCTACAAAATTCGTTTCTGCCATTGATCCTTTTATCGGTTGCCGCAAAGGTACATACTATCCCCGACTATCCGAAACGATCGAAATTACACATTTTTTTGGTTCGATCGACCGTTTAACTACCTTTGGAGGAAAGTGGAAAGTTGAAAATGAAAAATGAAAAATGAAAAATGAAAAATTTAATATTCCAGCATTTTAGCATATTAATGCATTAGCACATTAGCACATTAGCACATTAGCATATTAGCACATTAGCACATTAGCACATTAGCATATTAACAAATATGATTCCCGTCTGGAAAGAAAACTATAAAATCACCTCGTACCAGGTAGATTTTCAGGAAAAAATAAAACCCACCAACCTGATGCAACTTTTTCAGGAGGCTGCGGGCAACCATGCACAACATTTGGGAGCCGGCTATTCCAAGCTTTTTGAAGAGAAGCTTTTCTGGGCCTTGTCGCGCATCCGGGTTGAACTGATCCGGATTCCAAAATGGGGCGAGGAGATAAGGATTGAAACCTGGCCATGCAGTCTGGTCGGACCCTTCTTCCGGCGTGACTTTATCTTTTTCGACAGCAGGGATGAGATAATTTTTCGGGGTGTATCAGGCTGGTTGCTCCTAAGTGCAGAAAACATGCGCCCGCAGCGAGCAGACAGGCTGAAAATTGAATTGCCTTTTAACGAAGGCAAGTTTGCCCTTGAAACTTTCCCCGACAGGTTAAACGGTTCTGCAGAAACACCCGTTTTCAGCAAGAAAATTTTGTACAATGAGATCGATGTCAATAACCATGTCAACAATACCCGCTATCTGGACTGGGTGATGGACTGTTTTGATAGCGAGTTTTATCTGTCCCATGAACTAAAAAATTTCACTCTCGAATTTTTAGGTGAAATGCATTGGGGGGATGAGGTTGAACTGCGGTCAGGACAGGAAGGTTCCTCGTATCACATTCAGGCTGTGAACGTAAAAACCGGAAAAGCTGCATTTCGTGCAGATGTAGAATGGCAAACGAATGCTATTTGAATAGTTTTCCGAACCACCTGGCCGGGTTTTTCACCAGCTTCATTCCCTTTTCAATGATGGTATTGTCAAAATCATGCGAGAACATTAACTCTGTGGTATCGTCTGCAGAAGAGGTATATACCAGGATGAAACTAAAATTTTCAAAATGCCTGGCCATCAGTCTTGGTATGCTTTCCTGTGATAATTTATAGGAGACTCCCCCGCTCCTTGGAAGCGGAATGATAATCAGGTCGGCAGGCGTCAGGATTTGTCCAAGGGATGTAAAGTCTTCCCAATTCTGAAATTCCTCAAAACTGATTCTGACAGATGAACGTTGCTGCTGTTGAAAAGTGACTACATGTTCAAAGGTTTGCGGGGTTGAAAGAAAGTGACATGTGAGATCAAGGGTCTTGCTCATACGGAAGATCCTGATCAGCCAATTGTGAAACCCAAATTCACGATCGGCAAACTTTGGACAAATGACCACAACTTTCTTAAATCGGTTCAAATTTGAATGAATGCTTGAAACCCATACCGCCAGATCCGTATTTTCAACCAGATATTTGACATTATTACCAAAAAGCATCTCGGAAAATTGGTTTTTCATGGCGAAACCGAGGATAATTTCAGAAGCAAAAATCTCTTTTGCCACCCTTTTTATACCGGCTGTGACTTTTTGGTCGATGGTGGTAATGATTTCGACCTTCTGATCAATAGCAGCAGCATGAATAATGGCTTTTTCAAGCATTCTTTTTGCTTCAATCAGTTTGGCCTTGGCTGTATGATCGTCATCGACAACAGAAAGACTCACGATTGGGAACTTGTTTTTGGGCAGTTTGATGGCTATTGCCAGGTCAATCAATCGCTCCATCGTACCGGGATTGGAAATCGGAACCAGTATTTTCTGCTCGGTTATGGGCATAAATGGCTCTTCCACGAAGGTCTCCTCCTGTATCAGTATCTTCTTTGCCGCATTCTCGGTTACGAAGGAGGCTACCAGGCAGGTTACCAGGATCAATACGATGGTTCCGTTCAATACATTCTCATCCACGATGCCCATTTTAAAGCCCACCAGGATCACAGCCAGCGTTGCGGCAGCATGAGAACTGCTCATTCCGAAAATCAACCGGCGCCAGGTTGGTGGAAATTTAAAGACAAAGGAGGTCATGGCAGCCGCCAGGTATTTGCCAATGATGGCAACAACTGTAAGGGTTCCTGCAATAATCCAGGCAGCAGTTCCGTTTCCTATCACCTTTAGGTTGATCAGCATCCCGACACTAATGAGGAAAAATGGAATAAACAGCGCGTTGCCCACAAATTCCAGACGATTCATCAGGGAGGAAGTGCGTGGTACGAACTTGTTCAGGGCAATTCCTGCTGCAAAGGCACCAATAATGGGTTCCAGTCCGGCAACCTCCGATAAAAATGCAGCAAAGAAAACCATGGAAAGCACAAAGATAAAATGCGATCTTTTCTCACCTTCCAGTTTTTTGAGGAACCAGGCAGTGAGCAAGGGAATCAACAAGAAGACTACCAAAAGGAAAAGCACAACTGATACACCAAAAGTGTACCAGAAATGAACATTAATTTCGCCCTTTACGGAACCTACAATTACAGCAAAGAGGACCAAAACGGCAGTATCCGTAAGCATCGTCCCCCCTACAGTGACAGCCACTGCCTCATGCCGGGAGATACCCATTCGGCTTACAATCGGATAAGTAACCAAGGTATGGGTTGAAAACATACTCGCCACCAGCAGGCTGGCATTAAAATCCAATCCGAGCAGATAGCGACAAACAGGAAATCCCAAAGCCATGGGTATCAGGAAGGTAAACAAACCAAAAACGAGACTCTTATTTTTGTTGGCTTTAAATTCCTTCAGGTCAAGTTCCAGTCCCGCCAGAAACATGATGTACAGCAATCCAATGGTTGAAAAGAGATCAACTGCCGCATTTTTTTCAATCCATCCCAAACCATGAGGTCCAATGATCAACCCTGAAAGAATCAATCCAATGATCCCCGGAATCTTCAGACTTCTCAGTAAAATCGGAGCAAGCAGAATGATGAACAGAATTACTGCAAAGATCAAAACCGAACTGTGGAATGGTTTCTGCAGTAAATCTATCAGCCTCTCCAATAATTTGGTCATAACTAATATGCGATACGGATTAGAACTCCAAAGATAGGTAAATGTGGCAATCCGGCAATTTGGTAATTCGACAATGTGATAATTCGACGATTCGACAATGAAAGAACATATATATCTTGAAACCAGTAATTTGAAAACTGCAAATTTTAATGTGGTTTTTATTATTTTAGTCAAAAAAACAATGAACCTTCCTCCTTTGGCCGAAGTTGTGGTGCGATCTGTCGCAGTTTATCTTTTCATCGTCCTGGCCATACGTCTATTTGGCAAAAAAGAATTGGCCCAGCTTTCTGTGGTTGACCTGGTTTTTATTTTGCTGATCAGCAATGCGGTTCAAAACGCCATGGTGGGCAGTGATACTTCGTTGACAGGTGGAATCGTTGCTGCGCTGGCGCTCTTCGCTACCAATTTCCTGTTCAAGAAGGTATTGTACCGAAACAGGAAAATTAGTGAGCTGGTTCAGGGTAAATCCATCGTTCTAGTTTACCAGGGAAAACTATTGCCTGAAAATCTTCTAACCGCCGAAATCACGGAAGATGAAATTGAAGCTGCAGCCAGAGAGCACGGTATAGAAGAAATAAGCAAAGTCAAACTCTGCATGCTTGAAGTGGACGGAAATATAAGCATTGTGAGCGATGATTTTGCCAACAAGACCAATCACCAATCGCACAAAACCAAACACAAACTCAAGGGGCGCCTCAACAATTACTGAAGATCGGGATGGATCAAAATTGACGATGGGAAATTGACCATTGCATTTTACTTTTCAATAGCTAAACAAGCAACTGGGATTCAATCTATTTATATTCCTTCCCTGGCACCCAATTCCTCTACTTCACACAGCCATTTTAACCGTGTCTTTTCGGTGGATGACCTGATGGGTGCGAAAGAAGAAATCTTTACAGGCTTAATGCCGGAAAAATTCAGAATTCCGTACTTGATTGAATTGTGACCCGGACTCTTTATGAACAATGAATAGAACCACCCTGGAGTATCCATGGTAACTAAAATTCTGGCAGATTTTCCAGTAAGCAATTTTTCACACAGAGGAGAATTTTCACGATAGTTGAATGCAAATCCGGGAAGAAAAGTTCTGTCAAAGAATCCTTTCAACAAGGCGGGATAGGTCGCCCACCAGTTGGGATAGACGAAAACCAAATGCTCAGCTGCCAAAATATCCTGCTGGATCTGAATTAAATCGGGCTCCAAATCCATACGTTTGGTGTAACCATACCGTAAAATTGGGTCAAAACTCAGGTCAGCAAGATGGATCAATTTGCATTTGGAACCTGATTGGTCCGCCCCTTTGAGATAACTTTGAGCCAATGCATCACAGAAGCTTCCTTTCACCGGGTGAGCATTGATAATCAGAATATTTTTCATAATCCAAAAAATTATTTCTACTTATTTCAATTTTCTATTTATTTCCTTTCTCTACCATTCCCCATTCATCCATGCCTTAAACTCGGAAGATTTTGAACGGCTTACAAATATTTCCGCTTTTGGATCTGCCTTCAGCTCAATTTTAAGCTTAAAATTAAAATGGTTGAAAACTTTCGATATCGATTCGTTCGAAAGTATGTATTGTCTGTTGACCCTGAAAAATAATTTTGGATTAAGTTTAATGGACAATTCCTCAATGGAATGCGGTATCAGATGCTTTTTATTATCATGGGTCAGTAAAAAAACGTACTTTTCCTCCGCAAAAAAGCAGGCTATCTCATTTATTTTTATTGGAATCATTGTGTCAGCCCTGCTCACCAGAAAGCGATCCTTATAAACAGGAGCATCCGAAACCCGAATACTCCTGATAATCTCATAGAGTTTAGTATTGGAATCACCTTGCCCGTAATATTCCTTCAGTTTTCTAAATTTATCTATCGACAACTTCAGTTTTTCCTTCTTTACTGGTTTTAGAAGGTAGTCAATGCTGTTCAATTCAAAAGCCTTCAGTGCATATTCATCATACGCAGTGGTAAATATGACGGGTGTTACGATCCTGCACTGATCGAAAATGGAAAAACTTTTGCCGTCGGCCAATTGGATATCCATGAAAATCAAATCATAATCCGATATCTCGTTTAAATGCCGTATTGTCTCTGTAACGGTATCCAAAGGTCCGTGAATCACAGCATCAGGCAGCACCATTTTAATCATCTGAACCAGTCTTTTGGCTGCAGGTTCTTCATCTTCAACGATTAATATTCTCATATCGATTTTTCAAACAAGGGTAACATGACAATAAACCTGTCATTTTCGATTTTCACAGTAATGTCTTTCCCCGTCAGATGAAGATACCTGTTTCTGATATTTTCAAGTCCTACACCTGTCGATGGTTCTTTGTCTATTTTTGGGGTGATAGAGTTTTCAATCACAATCTGCCTGTCGTCCGAAACATAAACCTTGACCTGAAGAGGGTGTTCCCTTGAGACAACATTGTGCTTAATGGCATTTTCAAGCAGCATTTGCAAAGCCAGGGGAGGTATGGCATAATGATAAAATTGCTCCGCAATATCAAAGTCAACCTGAAGTTTATCGCCAAAACGGTTTTGCTGAATAAAGACATACTCGCGGGCAATGGCAAGTTCATCCCTGACCAGAACCACCTCCTTATCGCGGGATTGGAGCATATATCTCATGATTTCAGCCATGCTTTCTACATATTTCGTTGCAACAGGATTGTCATTTACCAGCATAACGAGCGTGTTTAAACTGTTGAAAAGAAAATGCGGATTTACCTGATTCCGCAGGGTGTCATACCTTGCTTCAAGATTGGCCTTTTCCAGTGCCTGCGCTCGAAGCAAATTTTCCTTCCATTGGATAAAAAAAGATACAGCAGCATAAATTGAACTGATCATGAAGGTTATAATCAGTGAAATTCCAAACAACTCAAGTTTCTCTGATTGACTAAGTGTAATTTTAAGAATACTCTCAACAGTTAAAATTTCACCCAATTCAATCAAAAACACATAGAAGGTAAGTGTGCTAACCTGAAATACCATTATTTTCAGGGTTTCCCTAAACATATTATACCGATTAACCGAGTATTGAATAATCAGCATACTCCCGTTCCAGATTAGTGCAGCACGAATAAAAGCAACCAGGAAGGCAGCAAAAAATCCTCCTTCATGATAATGATAATCTACTTCGAACCAGGAAGCAATAAATGCGATCAGGACAATCCCGGAGTACCGGATAATATACTCCCGCCTATAATCTTTTTCCGGGATGATCACATTTCCAAAATAAGGCAAATCAGGGTATTTGGCAGTCATGACAGTCAAAAATTAAAAAATCAAAAACGAAGTCGATATTGCATCATAGGAAAGAATCCAAGTTGGTTTACATTTTTCACCGCATTGGCGGAGGGACTGTAGACCTGGGTCAGCACATTTGTGTGGTTGGTAAAATTTTCGATGTAAAAAATCCACTCCTGAGATATATGTTTCATATTTATCCTGTATCCAACTTTGATATCCGCTTTCAGGAACGGATCGAATTGTTCACTAAATGCCTTTGATTCAATATATTTGGTTGAATGAGCAGCTTGTGAAGCCAATAAATCAACCGGTGTATAACGTTTCCCACCTGCATAGGTAACCTTAAAGTCCAGATTGAAAGCAGATTTGTTGTTAACAGGGAACTCCTTCCCTATCAGGAAATTAAATACATAGTTACCATTAAAAGCCGTATTTCTTTCTATTCCATCGCTGCCCTTGTATTTCGACTCAAACAAAGATAAGGTTGAAAGATAATAAATGTTTTTGCTGAAAAATCGTTCCAGGGTAAATTCAATACCGTAGTTCTTCCCGGTACCTGTATTCCTGAGGCTGTCAACTGTTTGGACGCCCCAGTATGCTCCTGTATTTAACATACTGAAAGAGGTTTTACTGGTTTCAACAGGAACATTGTAGAGATCCTGGTAATAGGCCTCGGCCTTCAACCTTGTATTTGGTGATATTGATTGGTTATATCCCAGGACAAACTGATTGGATTTGGTAAATCCGAGATTTGTGTTGGTCTCGACCAGCGATCCATTTGGCATTTGAGTACCCAGGAAATAAGTTGCCATGGTCTGGGTTTGTGAATGCAAACCATAGCCAATACTCAACTTTTGCTTATCAGAAAATTGAAAATTGAAAGCTATGCGTGGTTCGAGTGAAGAGGCTTTATTCAAATCGAAATAAGTATAATGGAGACCAGGGATAACACTAAACTTGTCACTGAACCGATAGATTGCCTGCACATAGGGCTGGACAAGGGTTACACCATTTGAAAAACCCCTGCTGTAATCGATAACGGGACACAGGGCATCAGCCTGATGATTGTAGGTTTTGGTCAGCAGGTCGAATCCAATCCTATCAACCGAAAAGCCTGTTTTTACTGACAATTGGGAGTTGTATTTCTTGTTGATGAATCCGGTCAAAGCTGCACGGAATTCATCGTAATTGTGATCAATATTGGGATGTGGAACAGAATTTACATCCAACGTGTCAATGGTTGTTCCACCTTCCTGATACAAGCCTGAAAGAATCAACTTATAATAGGTCCTGTCATTGACAAACCTGGTATAGGACAATGCCATGGTTCCCATTTTCGAATGATTGACAAGGTCTTGTCCTTCATTGGAATAGAGATCCTGGCTATTCCCGTTTTTACTGTCAAGTATCGATATCTTACTGTTTCCGCCAAGTCCGAAAAGAGTAATCTTACCTTTCTTCAAGGGGAAATTGAATTTGAATGTAAAATCCTGGTATTCAGGAATCCCGGTTGTACCAAGATCGATGATTCCACTCATTAACTGAAGTGTTGAATACCTGAAATTTGCAATATAGGAAGATTTGTGGTTCGCATTTAATGGTCCTTCGGTGCCAGCCTCAAATCCGTTAAAACCAACCTGAAAAAGATGCTCGTGCTTTTGGTTGTTCCCATTTCGCATGTTAAGATCAAAAACACCGCTTACCGCGTTCCCATATTGGGCAGGAAAGGCGCTCGTGAAGAAATCACTGTTTTCAAGCACATTGTTGTTAAGCATTCCAACAGGTCCGCCAGTGGTACCATTTTCGGCAAAGTGATTTGGATTAGGTATATCCACATCTTCCAGCCTCCACAAAAGCCCACTGGGGGAGTTACCTCGGATGACGATATCATTGCGCTGGTCGTTGGCCGAAGAAACGCCGGCATAGTTCATCGCCATTCTTGCCACATCGCCTCTGCTTCCTGCGTATTTCTCAGTCTCCTCAACAGTAAATGAGCGGGCACTTACTGCAGCCATTCTGTTTCTTGTTTCATCCTTGGGGGCTGTAGCTGTAACCACCACTTCCTGTCCGGTAATTACATTCTCCTCGAGTTCAGCATCAATGATGACTTCTTTCACAGAGTTCACAATGATTCCCTGGAACAATGCAGGCCGATATCCCATAAAACTTATTTGGATGTCCTGTCTCCCGGTAGTCACTTTTTCAAGCCTAAAGTTACCATCCTTGTCAGACATGACACCTCTTTGCGGGTTTGAGTTTAAAAGCACGACGGAAGCGCCGGCCAATGGTATTTTGGATTCTTTATCGAGTACTTTACCCCGGATGGTTTGCGCAACCTGCCCGAGTAAGGAAAACGATATAAAGAATATCGGAAGAATAATGAAAATTCGTTTCATAGTTTTTATTTTTTAATTGTTGCTGAGACAAAAGTCAATCAACTTCCGTTACCATGAATCAAAATTCTGACGAATCGATGAAAAACGAGGATGAGATGCAAAAAACCTCACCCGGAAACAGAGAGACATAGTTATAAAACATTAAAAAATAGCAGAAGGACATAATAGAATATAGGTGTTCAAACAAATTCTATTCTTATCTTTGCGACCGTCAATTTTCTACCAAAATCAAAATTCTTACGTAGGCTGGATATTGTTTTGAGAACATACAATATCAGGTTATTTCTTTGAGTAATCTCATTTACAATGAACAAAAAAAGAGTTTATATCATTCTGGCGGTCGTAGTACCCATCTTAATCATTCTGTTTTTCATTTTTGGCGGAAAATCAGGAGATGAAGAAATTACCTGTAAAGTCAAAAAAGGTTCCATAGAGGTAAAGGTTCATACATCCGGTCAGTTGCAATCGGAAAAATCTGAAAACATTTTGTTGCCTACCGTTTTATCTACACAAAATGTGCGTGTCTACGAAATCAAAATTACTGATTTGATTGAAGAAGGATCTGTTGTTGATTCAGGACAGTATATTGCTACTCTTGACCACAAAGTGGTTGAGGAGGTGCTTACCCAGGCCCGTCTCGAACTTGAAGCAGCCATGATAATTGTAGAAGATGCAAAACTGGATTCAAACCTTAGTCTTAGCAACTATCGCGATCTGATTACAAATTCCAGGTCCGATGTTGAAGAACGCAAAATTGTATTGGCCGAATCAGTTTATGAGTCTCCTTCAGTCATAAAGAAGGCTGAGATGGATGTCAGCAAGGCAGAGCGGAAACTGGAACAGGATATTAAGGGTCTTGCCATGCGGCAAAGGCAGTTAAATTCTCAGATGGAAAGGAGGAATATTGATTTAAGGCTGAAGCAGAAAAGGGTGGATGATTTGTTGAAAGTATACGATGCCCTCGTCATCAAGGCTCCAAAGCCCGGGATGGTAATTTATGCAAGGGACCGTTTTGGCATCAAGATTCAGATTGGTTCGGTTCTGACTCCGTGGAGTCCAATTATTGCAACGCTTCCCGATATGACAAAAATGATATCCGAGACTTATGTCAACGAAATTGATATTGCAAAAATCAAGGCTGGACAGAAAGTAACCATCAGCATTGATGCCTTTCCCGAAAAACAATTGAACGGAGAGGTAATTTCAGTTGCCAACATCGGGCAACCAATGCCAAAAAGTGATTCAAAGGTATTTCTGGTGAACATCAGGGTTTTTGGCAGCGACAAGGATCTCAAACCAGCTATGACCACAGGCAATTTAATTCAGACAGGGGTATTCAAGGATAAATTGTTTGTTCCGACCGAGGCTGTGTTTGAATCCGATTCCACCAAATTTGTTTACCTGAAAAAGAATAAAGTAGTACGACAACTTGTGGATACCGGTGAGGAGAATGAAGATTATATGGTTATAAACAAGGGAATTGCCGAGGGAGATGTCCTGTTGCTGAATGAACCTGAAAAACCCGAAGATGTTGAGACGATTGGCTGGGATATTTATCAGGAACAACTGATGAGGTTGAAAGAGAAAAAAATATCAGGAACCATCACTGAAAAGGCCGATTCGGGCAAGATTGGAATGAATATGCCTGGTAAATAAGGCGATCATTTGGATTGTTTTTCATCATGACACATTAAATAATGAAGATAAGAGCCTTTTATACCAGATATTCCTACAATGTTCAGATTGCCATCGAGGCGATCATTGCCAACAAGGTGAAGTCATTGCTGACTGCACTGGGAATTATTTTTGGTGTTGCAGCCGTTATCAGCATGCTGGCAATTGGCAACGGGGCTGAACAGGAGATTCTGGAGCAAATCAAGATGGTTGGGGTGAATAACATTATTGTTACCCCTATATTGCAGGCCGACCAGGCCAGTTCCAACGACCCGAAAAGCAGCAGTACGACAGAAGGCAATCAGCTTGCCGGAAACAAACAGAAATTCTCCAAAGGCCTGACACTTCTGGATGCCAATTCGATACAGGAAATTATTCCGACAGTACAGGAAGTATGCCCCATCATCACCTTTAATTATACCGCCATCCTGAATGATATCAGCAGTCCGGTAAAGTTGGACGGAACCGACAACAGCTATTTCAACCTCTTTAACATCAAGTTGGAAAGTGGGACTCTTTTTCACGATAAACACATGAAAGACGGATATCCGGTTTGTATCATCGGGTACAATGTCAAGAATGTTTTCTTCAATCACGAGTCGCCTATCGGGAAATATATAAAATGTGGACAGATCTGGCTGCAGGTTGTTGGCGTAATCGAAAAACGAAGTTTTGTCGGCTCCAGCGGCGGAACAAAGACCATCAGCAGCACCGACAACAGCATCATCATTCCTGTTAAGACCATGTTGCTGAGGTTTCGCAACAGGGCCTTGATCAGGGGCGACCAGGTAAAGCTTGTTAGTGCCGGAAATAACGGGAATCAAAATAACACAGAAGATATCAATCAACTTGACCAGATTATCGTTCGGGTTAAAGAGACCCAGCAGCTCACAGCAACTGCCAAGGTGGTAGGTGCTATGTTGTTACGGAAACACAACGACATCCATGATTTTGATGTCAGTATCCCTGAATTATTACTGAAACAGCAACAAAAAACGAAGAAAATCTTCAACATCGTATTGGGCGCTATCGCCGGAATATCCCTGATCGTTGGGGGTATCGGCATCATGAACATCATGCTGGCCTCGGTGATGGAACGAATTCGGGAAATTGGAACAAGGCAGGCCATTGGAGCTTCCAGGAAGGATATTATCTTCCAGTTCCTATCTGAGTCAACCCTGATCAGCCTCGCCGGAGGTATCATAGGAATTATTCTGGGAGTGGTCCTCTCCAAAGTGATTCAGACGGTGTTTGACATCAAAACAATCATCTCATTTTTCTCCATATTTGTTTCATTTGGCGTTTCTGTCTTTATCGGGATAACTTTTGGGTATTTGCCCGCCAAACAGGCCGCCGAACAGGATCCGGTAGAATCATTACGACAATAATATAATTATGATCCGTATTTTTATTTTTATACTTCTAATTGCCATCTGCAAAACATCCCTGGCTGAAGGACAGATCATCAACATGACACTCAATGAGGCTATTGATCTGGCTTCCAGACAGTCACTGGATGCATTCAAGCAGGAAAACATGTATTTGTCCAGTTACTGGGAATTCATGTATTACAGGTCCAATAAATTACCTCAGTTAGCCATAGGAGCCAATCCTTTTCAGTACAACAATTCGATCAGGGCGGACTATGTTCCGCAGGACCAGAGTTGGCAATATACACAGCAACAGGCTATCTCCTCCAACGCATCACTTAGGATGACCCAAAACGTAGGTCTTACTGGCGGAAGTATCTCTGCGAGCACAGACCTTGGAATGGTGAAGAACTTTATTGGCGATATGTCGACCACCTATTCATCCAACATGGTTAGTCTGGGTTACACTCAAAGATTGAACGGATACAATAGCCTGCACTGGAAATCGAAGATTGAACCGCTGAAATTTGAAACAGCCAAGAAGAAGTTTATCCAGTCAAAAGAGGACATTGCCATCAAAACAACCACTAAATTTTTTAGTCTGGTAGATGCTCAGATTGAAATCAACATTGCCACTACAAACCTTGCCAACGCCGATACATTGTACCAGATTGGTAAGGGCCGGTATCAGGTTGGGACATTGACGCAGGACGAACTCCTGAATTTCGAGTTGAACCTGATGAATGCAAAAATTGCGCTGACCCGCGCCAATCAGGGACTATTAAGGGCTCGTTCGGATATGAATGTTTTTTTGGGGCTCGAGAAAAGTACTGTAATTGAATGCGTATTGCCCAAATCCATTAGTTCTGCACTTCAGATCAACGTAGATGCGGCCATCCAGAAATCGTTGGAAAACAATCCTGATATTATGGCCCTCCAAAGACAGATACTGGAGCAGGACAGCAATGTCAAACTGGTTAAAGCACAGAATGGCCTGAGTGTGGATATCAATGCAATGGCGGGTTTGAACCAGAAATCCAACGAACTTTCGACAGTTTACCAAAATCCCAACCGGTTTCAGAATTTAGGACTTGTCGGGCTTTCCGTTCCGATCATCGACTGGGGCAAAAGAAAAGGGCAGATTTTAATGGCTAAATCAAACAGGGAAGTGGTTGTCAATACGGCTAAACAGCAGAGAATTGATTTCCAGCAATCTGTGATGATGAATGTGCTGGAGTTTAATTTACAGTCTGAAATGGTCAACAACTCTGCAAAGGCAGATACCATTGCACAGATGGGTTTTGATGTGACCATGCGGCGTTTTAAAATTGGCAAACTGGATGTGACCAAGCTGAACATGGCCCGAACCGATCTGGAAAATGCCAAAAGAGCCTATATCAATTCGCTTCAGAAGTACTGGAACTCGTATTACCTGATCAGAGAACTTTCCTTGTATGATTTTGAATCGAATACCGACTTGGTTGCTGATTTTGATAAAATTCTAAACCAATGACGCTAAAAAGGTCAAAAAAAATTACATTCATTGCAGCCGGATTTCTGGTGTTGCTTGCTGTTTCGATCTATTTTTTACGGATTAAGCCTGCTTTGGGTGTTTATAAAGTAAAGAGGGAGAATTTTGAAGCGATCATTACCTGCAAGGGTGAGATTCAGAGTGAAAAAGCAATTCTCATCAACGTGCCGGATGTGATGGGAGACAGGAAACTGGAGATTTGGGACACGCAGATAAAGGATCTGATTCCCGAGGGATCCATCGTTAAAAAAGGAGATTATGTGGCTTTGCTGGATCAGGGCAGGATCAAGCAACTGATGGAAACCAACCAGGAGGTGCTAAAGAAATTGATATTCAACTACAATGATGAAAAGATTGACAGCACTGTTGATCTTGTTGACATGCGCAATGGCATAGAACAATTTCAATTTGATCTTCAGAATAGTAAAATAGAGATGGAGCAGTCGGTTTATGAATCACCTGCCTACCAGCGAAAAGCGCAAATGGCTTATGAAAGAGCCTTGCGGCAACTTGATGCGAAGATTCGTGCTTATCGGCTGACGCAGAGAAATTTGAGCACCAGGATAAAACGAATGGAAACCCAGATTGAAGATTTTACATCCAAGGACAAGAAATATCAGTTGGCTTACGACGAAGCAACGATAAAGGCCCCTCAGGATGGGATGGTCATCTATGGGCGGACTTTCGGCAGGGGAGGAAGCCGTAAACTTACAATCGGCTCCTGGGTAAGCATGCAAAATCCTGTTATTGCCACTTTACCTGATTTGTCAGTAATAGTCTCCGAAACCTACGTGGAGGAGATATACATTTCCAAGATCAAGGTTGGAGACAGCGCAAGGGTCATCATAGATGCACTCAAAAATCAGGAAAAATCCGGGGTTATATCGGCAATTTCCAATGTTGGCCAGGAGATGACAGGGTTCGAGTCCAAAGTATTTAAGGTGAATATCCGCATTGCCAGTGACAACAAGAAAATCAAACCTGCCATGACGACCAACAATGAGATTATCATCTCGCGGGAACAGAACGTACTTGTCATTCCCCGAACTGCGCTATTTTCGGATGAAGAAAAACAATATGTCTATCTGAAAGAATTTGGTGGGATCACGGTCAGGAATGTGGAATGTGGCAACCAGAGCGAGAAATTCGCAGTAGTCAAAAACGGTTTAAAGGAGGGTGACAGAATTTTGCTAAACAGACCCAAAAGCTGATTCTTCAATACATAATTATCAATAAAATAAATAATGATGAAAAATGTCATCTTGTGCTTATTGACCATTCTGAGCATATCCTGTTCTTACCTGTTGAAGAATTCAGGGGAAGATGCCATCCTTTACAAAAATATCGGGAAACACATTTCCATCTTGTCATCCGATAAGTTTACAGGCCGTATGCCAACGACAGGCGCAGAAAAACTCACCACAGACTACATCTCATCCCAAATGAAGGAAATTGGTCTGGAGCCTGCCAACAACGGAAGCTATTTTCAGGAAGTTCCGTTGCTTTCAGTTAGTTCAAAATTAGCCAACTCACTCGATTTTGAGACACCGAAAGGAACGCTTAAACTATCAAAACTGACAGAATACGTGGCCTTTTCAAGAAGAATGGAAGAGGAGCTTTCCCTCAATCAGTCGCAACTCATATTTGCCGGTTTCGGCATCACAGCGCCCGAATACAACCGTGATGATTTTCAGGGGATGGATCTGACAGGAAAGACCATCCTTGTTTTTGTCAACGATCCCGGGTACGGAACCAATGACACCTATTTCAAAGGAAATACCATGACCTACTACGGAAGGTGGACCTATAAATTTGAGGAAGCGGCACGCCGCGGCGCCAAAGGATGCCTGATTGTTCATGAAACCGGTCAGGCGGGATATCCCTGGCAGGTAGTGCGTAACAACGGAGAAACTACGAAGTTGTACCTTAACCCGGAGAATGGAAACAAGGACCGGTGTGCATTCGAGGGGTGGATTTCCAAATCTTCAGCAGAGCAACTCTTTTCGGCCTGCGGAATGAGTTTCGAACAGGCCAAACAGATGGCCCTCCAAAAGGATTTTAAACCGCAAATACTGCCTGTAAAAGTTTCAGGCAAAATGTTCAACCATTTCGAAACGAAAACTTCGAAGAATGTTTGCGGTCTGATCCGCGGCAGCAAGCGCCCGGATGAAGCCATCGTCTTTACTGCACATTGGGACCACCTGGGTATCGGTACTAAAGTGAATGGCGATAGTATTTACAACGGTGCGACAGACAATGCAAGCGCGGTAGCCTGGATGCTGGAAATAGCAAGAGCCTTCAAAACTGCACAACCAGTGGAGCGTTCTGTTCTATTTATCTCGGTTACCTGCGAGGAATCAGGCTTACTGGGTTCAGGATACTATGCAGAACATCCATTTTTCCCGATGAATAAAACTGTTGCCTGCATCAATACCGATGTCATGCTGTTCCTGGGAAAATTCAAAGATGTGATGATTACAGGTTCAGGTCAGTCAGAACTTGATGAATGGGTGAACCGGGAAGCCGTCAAACAAGGTCGCTACCTCGCCCCTGATCCAAATCCGGAGAACGGAATGTTTTTCCGTTCCGACCAGTTTCCATTTGTCAAACAGGGAGTGCCTGCTATCTATGCCAAAGGGTATGTGGATGCCGTAAAATATGGCAAAGTTGAAACGATGAAGATTGTCGACAAGTACTGGAAAGAGACCTACCATACACCATCCGATGAATATCATCCTGAAACAGCTGATTTGAGCGGGATCGTGGAAGATGCCAAACTACTGTATCAGGTCGGAACCAACCTCGCCAATTCCTCAGCATGGCCGGCATGGAACAAGGATTCAGAATTTAAGGCAGTCAGGGACCAGTCGAGGAAATAACTTAAAGCAACCTCCAAAAATTTTGGTTTAACCACGAAGGACACAAAGTAATCAGGAAATCTGATCTCTTTGTGTCCTTCGTGGTTAACTTTGTGCCCTTTGTGGTTAAATGAGGATTTATTTTTTCTTGTCAAAATAGCTGATGATGGAGTAAATCTGCGTATTCAATTCCTTCATCTTGTCCATCATTGGCTGCCATACCTCGTAATAGTTATTCACGATTCCCTTGTTGGCATCCGTATTGGACGGATCTACGCCTTTTGCTTCCGGATCATTGTCCTGGTACTTGAAATAATGCCAACCCACACAGTTTTTTGATTCAATCAGTGCAAGGTTGTAATTCTGATAGAACAACCCGCGGTCTTTCTGAGTGCGAACGATCCAGCCGGCGCCACTTTGGTTTGGCATGCCGGAATCTTCTCCCTTGGTGTAATATTCTGTAACAATAAAAGGCTTGCCGGTCCATGCGGTCCAATCTGCCAGATGTGTGGAATCAGGTGTCCAGTAATTGTAGTAGTTATTGGTTACCGCATCCAGATACTTTCCTGCGGCCTTCATGAATTTTTCGTGGTGTTTTTCATCCCCATAAAAGCGGGCACCAATGTACATGTGGTTTGGATCGTATTTCTTTATCGCAGCGGAGACGATGGAAAAATATTTTTCGCCGACAAAGGCCATAAATGCTTCCCTGTGCTGATCCGTAATTTGTTCCCTTGTAATGCCCTGTTCCTGCAACCATCTCTCTGCAGCCTGTCTGCCTGCCTCCTTATCCGGCAGGCCCAGAAAATTATCAAGTGATTTGAATTTAAAAGGCATTTCGTTGTCAGAAAAATAGCCGAAGAGATTCTTATCGTCCTTGTAGGCAGCGATTTGTTTTGCATGCCTGTCACAAAAAGCCTCAAAACCATGATCGAATACGAATATTGCATCGTTCGGATAGCCTGTATGACCCGGCTGCTGGAAAGTGCCGCCTCGCTCCCTGCCGTAGCCACTCATGAAATTCCAGTTGATGGTATAGGCCAACGGACGTGCTGCCGTTTTGTTGGCTTCGATAATAGCCTCATAATCTGACCATGAACCAGCACAGTTGAAACCATTTTGTTCAAGCATGTCAATGGTTTGCTTCATCCAGTTCTGTGAATTGCCAAATTTATCGAGAACTGCTTTTTCATTTCGTGGAGATTTGCCCTGACTAATACTGTTTACGGCCATGTTGAAATAGAGATACCCTTCAGGATCAACTCCCCACCACCTGTCACCTACCTTTTCAACATGAAAAAAACCTGTAGCCTTGGCGCGATGGTCCTTCCAGCCTCCATATTTACTCAATTCAGGCATTTTGCGGGGTGGGTGGAACCCATCTAAGAGTTCTACAGTGCGGGTCTTGAAGGGCTCGTATGCGCCATAACTCATTCTGCCGTTTGCGCTCGTCCGGCGTTTGGCCTCAACATTAATGTATTTTTGCAGGCTTTTGTCCTTAACACCCGGTTTATTCTGAGAAACACCTACTCTGACATTCAGAAAAATGATCACAGAAAGGAATATCCATTTTCTCATCACCTCTATTTATATTGTTCAAATTGCTCAGCTATTTTCGCTTCTGCAGTGGTACCTCCATGCACCAAAACCCTGTAGCGCAAAAGCAGACTTTCTCCTTTTTTGACAAAGGTCTCTTTGTCACCGGAAGGCCAGTACATGGGCGTCGGTGAAAAGAAGCCATAGTCCCTCGTGAACCATGGCGATGGATACCAGGGATTGGAAGGATGTTGCAGAATGGCAATCCCCTCAATAAAATCCCCTCTTTTACCGCAATAATCCATCCAGGGGGAACTCTTGCCGAAAGTATCCTTTTCACCGCTATCTCCTGCGGCATTTACCATCGTACCTCCGTTTTTAACCGAAAGGTCAGCAGCCATGCGCACGCTGAAAAGGGAGTGATTGGTCTTTTTGATGTGTACATCCATCAGCATATCGAGGGTCAGTTCAGCATCAATCTGCCGCATCGTTGCAGAAGGAGCCGTAATCGTGAAAATTCTTTTGTCCTTGACGGGTGAAACCGCACCCGGTCTGCTCCAGATACATTCATCCGAAATAACAACGCTATCTCCGCCTTCTTTCAATATTTCAGCATTCACAGAGATGATGCGACCGCGTTCCAACCCTTCCTGCCAGTAATTTCCTCCGTTTACCTGGTCACAGCCAAAGAAAAGTGAACTGTGGTGCGGGTATTCCCCATTTCGCATGGAGGTGACGGATCCACCTGACATTGGTCCGTTGACCGGATAGAAAAAAGGATATTTCTCGTCTGAGGAAAAAATATAGCTCGTAAAATACTTTCCATCAATGGTCACATTGATTTTTGATCCGACCTTTACGGCATTAATTTTGGCAGCCTGAATTTGGAAAACGCTGCCTGCCAAGAGGAGAAACGCAAACAGAAATTTTAACTTTTTCATAAATAGTGACTAAAATGACTAAAGTGAGCTAAAGTGACTAAAGTACGTACGATTTTATCATTATCCAAGCCTTATCTCATTTCTCAAGTCTCCTATCTTATATCTCATGTCTTATGATTTACATCTTATTGTCGTATTTCAGGGCATCTCCATTCTGTTTTTTACCGGAACTGCCAAAATTATAGGTAAATCCGCAATAGATGATCCGTGCTGTTCTTTTCCTGTCCTCCTGCCGCTGAAGATCGGGCGTGTCGATGACAGATTTATTTGTAAGAGAATTAAATACATCGGAAACGGTTAAGATAATTGCTGCTTTCTTCTTTAGCACTTCCTGTTTCAGTCCTGTATTTAGCACAAATGACGGCAGTCGTTTACCCTGGGGAGTTAACTGCTCTCCCGTGTAGATCGAATTGATCTGCCATACAGTACTTTTTGACAGGTTAATTCCCAGACTTCCGCTGAGCAAAAGTGATATGGACGATTTATTGGAACTGTAACCAAGAGCCGAGGCATCAATGGTGTTGTAGAAGGTGTTGGAACTGAGATTAAGCGTGGCAAATTTTCCAAAGCTTGTGCTAAGAATCAGTTCCAGTCCGGCGGATTTACTTTCTGCAAGATTCTCAAGGGTTGATATGAGGGTATCTCCATGGGCCTTTGTGATGGAGGTTATCCCATTGAAATTGAACCGGCAGTAAACAGTGGAAAGGAAGGTTGTAACACCTTTTTTGTACTTATATCCCAATTCAAACGAATGTATGTCCTCAGGGAGCAAATATGGGTTTCCCTGTCGGATGTTGCGAAGATCCTGGTATTCTGGAAATGGGTTGAGTTGCTCGTCCTCAGGCCTCCTGATGCGATGGCTGTAATTGAACTGCATCTCCTGCTTATCCGTAAATTTATAGGATGTGTGAAGTGAAGGATATAGTCGGCTATACTGGTTGTTTATCACCATATTTTTCGTGACCAAATTGGCGCTGTTGGCCGTAATCTCCCCCCTGAATCCCAGCATGTAACTGAATTTATCGTAATCTCTTTCATAGGTCACATATACCACGTTGGTCATTTCGGAACGGATGAATCGATTCGATCGTGATATGTCAGTTGCAAAAACCTGTTTGTTGACGGCTGTAGTGTCGCGATGCAAATCCTGGTCATTGTTAACGTAATCCATTTCATATCCCGCTTCCAGTTTGGACTCTTTTGTCAGTGGATTGGAATATTCGGCAAGAAGTTGGGATACATTGTTCCAGTGATGGTAGAACATGTTGTCGTAGAATACTTCTGAAGCAGGGATCCTGTAAATATTTGTGTAATAATTGTCTTCAAATTCTGTGGTGTGTGATGCGGTATAATTCACGTTTAATTCATGCCCCTCTTTCGCAAACTTGTGCTGATAAAATGAAGCCATTTCCAGATCTGTTTCTGTTTCAGGGAGGAACCGGTTCCGGTTGTAGTCTTCCTGTCGCACCGAGTTGCTGTCGACATGATAAACCGACTGGTCACTCTGCTCCTGGTAACGGTAATTGTAATTGGCAGAAACCCCGAACCTGTTTCGTGCATCAATCTTGAAATCGGCACCAAGTCCGGCGATAAAACTGATTGGCCTTCCATGACTATCCGAATGGTTGTAAATAGATGAAGTTTCCTTTCCATTTGAATAGGTTTGTGTCGAGATGTTGTTGATACGGTTCCTGTCATCCTGACGGAATCCAAGATTTCCAAAAACATTGAATTTTCCCGGATTGTAATTCATCGCAAAATTCCCGTTGTAACGGTTGTCATTGCCCACATTGGCACTTGCATTTCCATTTGTGCCCAGGCTTTTGTTTTTCTTCAACACGATGTTGATGATACCGGAAGTGCCGTCCGGCTTGTATTTCGCCGACGGGTTGGTAATCACCTCAATCTTTTCGATGGAGTTGGCAGGTATCTGCTGCAGGATCGCAGCCCTGTTCAAATTCATCATAGATGAAGGTTTCCCGTCAATCAGAATGGTAACATTGTCTGATCCGCGGAGGCTTACATTCCCGTCAATATCCACCTGAACGGAAGGCACATTCTGTAAAAGATCGCTCAGCGAACCAGTTTTACTCATCAGGTCCTCTCCAACGTTGAATGTCTTGCGATCGATGGAATTGACGAAGGTGGATTTTCGGCCCGTAACCTCCACTTCATTCAATGCCCTTACTGTTTCTGCGATATATAATTTTCCAAGAATCAGTCTATTGGCACCGGCGCTGACTTTCAATACGGAAGTGCCTGTTTTCTCGAATCCGATAAAACTGTAGGTGATCCTGTATTCTCCGAACGGGACTTTTTCGAAGGAGAATTTTCCCTTGTTATCTGTAACGGCACCCTGAACGAAAGTTGAATCCTTCGCTTTCTGAAGAATTATCTGAGCGAATTCGAGGGGTTTATCAGAAGATTTTTCGTAAATGAAGCCAGTAATAACGGCTTGTACCGGTTTTTGGGACCAGGCATTAAAAATGCCGGCAAATAAGATGCAACAAATGGAAATCCATTTTTTAGGTAAGAGCATAGATGGAAAGAATAATTTAAAGTCACAAAGAAAGCAGGCAACCTTGTAGAAACTTTGAATTTTGCTGAAAATTCACTGATTCTATTCATGAATGATTGCTGATATTCGATCCTCGACCCCGTATTTGGTTTAATTGATGGATGATTTTTGTTCCCTTTCGATTTAGGCAGGTTTCCATTCACAAAATCTCAGAGTACGTTAAGGTTTGTAAAGGAATAAAGAAGTGTCCATTGTGGTAAAAATGTCAATTCTAACCACAATGGACACAAAGGACAACACAAAGGTCTCAAAGTGTAAACTTAGACAATGGCTGGGTCAGGTTAAAATCTTCTCATGCAATTGAGCAGAACAGTGCATTGCACGTTGTTCTTCAATCCCACTTCACCAGGAGCACAGATCCGGAGTTGAATTCACCCCCTCTCCCACTCACCGGGTCTCCCCCTCTTTCACCTAACGCTCAGATCTTGATATTCGTCGTCCCATACGGAAACCGCTGCGACCTTGAAAGCAGTTTGTTGGCATCCTCATCGTTGACAAATTTTTCCGTATCCGGATTCCACTGCAATTTTCTTCCCAGTTTCATGGAGATATGGGTAATCAGGCAGACCGTACAAGCCCTGTGCCCTTTTTCAACTGGAGAGATGGTTTCCTTTCCCGATTTGATGCAATCGAGCCAGTTTTGGTGTTGGTTGTCAATCTTGTACAGATGAATTTCGTTTTCACCAATCACCGAAGTGAGGATTTTGGGATCGCTTGCTTCAAGCGCCCGAGTATTATTGCCCTGTGCTACCGGATCACTTGCGGAAGCTGTGTATGCTCCTCTAGTAACAAATATCCAGCCTTCACTGCCTTCGTATCTGATTCCATTGGGATAGGCACCGCTGGTGAGTTGGGTAATACCGTTCTTATATTCCGCTACCGCCAAGAAATCACCGTGTACATCCCACAAACCCGATTTCGGGAAGGTAGCCATGGCATTGATGGAGATGGGACCTGTTAGTTCTGTATCCATACCCCATGCGGCCGAATCGAAGTGATGCTGTCCCCAGCCTGTGATCATCCCCGCTCCGAATTGTTCGCAACGAAGCCATCCCGGTCTGTCGTTCAGGCTGTTCTGTGGATGAACCCGCATCTCCGTATAATAAACCTGTGGTGTCGATCCCAGCCACATGTCGTAATTGAGATTCTTCGGAACCGGCATCTCAGGAGCCTCAGGACCGCCCGGGTCACCAGGCAATCCAATCTTGACCGTATGGAGCTTTCCGATTCTGCCATTCCTCACCAGTTCGGCTGCGATCCTGAACTGTGGCATGGCGCGTTGCTGGGTTCCCTGCTGGAAGATATTCCCCTTTTTCTTCACCACATCTGCGAGCATGCGTCCTTCTGCAATCGTAAGGGCAGTAGGTTTCTGCAAATAAACATGTTTCCCAGCCAGGGTTGCCTCAATGGCAGGCTGAGCGTGCCAGTGGTCGGGTGTGGAAATCATCACCGCATCAATCTCCCTGTTCAGAAGCATTTCGCGGTAATCGCCATAAGTTTTGACATTGACAGCAGAAGCGCTGCCACTCTTTTTGGCATAAAAATCCTCAATAAACTGTTTCCCCTTCGCGAGACGGTTGGAATCCAGGTCTGCAACTGCGATGACCCTTGCCATATCCAGTGGCAGGGTTTCAGCCAGGTCATGTCCTCTGGCAATACGACCAAAGCCGATCTGTGCCACATTGATTTTGTTGCTGGGAGCATTGGCGCCGAAAACGGAAGAAGGCACAATGGTCGGTACTAGGATGGCGCCTGCCATTGCTGAGGAGGTATTTCTTAGGAAGTTTCTTCTTTCCATGATATTGGTTTGTTGGTTGTTAAAGTTCAATCAAGATTCCATCTGTGATTCAGTACAATCTCAATAAATTGCTGCAGATAAACTGGATTTTCTATCCGGTTCACCCTTCTGATTTTATTGTTTTGAAGTTTAATTTCGAGAAAGTAGTTTCCGTATTTTTCTTTCAATTTCAATGATTTAACCTCTTTCAGGTAAATTTCGCTCTGAAGTGGTCCCATCAGGATGGCGAAAAAAATCGCGATATCGGCAATCGTGTAAAATAATCCAATCCAGAGCAACAATTCATTGTCGGTTCTCAGATAACCCAGAATGAACAAGATACCTATGACTGCACCTGCCAATGACAGATAAAGCCACAGATTCCTTTGACTCTGCGATTTGTCTTTAATGGTGATTTTCTCTTCATCAAATACGATGGTGCCTTTTTTGAGTTCAAATGTTCGGATCATATAAACCTATTTTGGTAGTTTAATCGTTTCAAGGTAATCACGGAGAACTTCTGCATCAACGATTCCCGCGACCATTCTGCATATTTTGTTTTTGAGTTTAATTTCAAGGTATTTATTTAAAAAATTATGCCTGATTTTTATCGATTTAACCTCATACAGATAAATTTCACTTTGTACCGAAATGTACGAAGATAACGCAATCAACAGAATAAGAGTTATACCCGTAAAAAACCCAACCCAGGTATCAGAAGGTACACCTTTGGCAAAATATCCAATGACAGACACTATTAACAAAAACAAAGAGATCCCAAACAGGTATAGCATTAATCGTCTTTGGCCCCTGGCATCGTCTGTAATGACAATTTTATCAGTTTCAAAAACAAGTTTGCCTTTTTTAAGTTCGAATGTCTGGTTCATTTGAAATAGTTGTGTGGTTACATATTTTGAATGTACTCGGCAAGTCTTTCCGCATTGTATATTCCGTTGACACGTCTGGTTTTGTTGTTTTGAAGCCGGATGAAAAGAACTTCACTGAAAAATATCTTGTTCAATTTTATCGATTTCACATCCTTGTAGCTAATTTCACTTTGAACCGATTTAAAATATTCAAAAGCAAAATTCACCAAACCTGCAGCACTCATCAGCAAGCCAAAAGTCGGGGTTGATTCCTTATGGGTTATCCCAAATTTTATCAAAAAAGAAAGTCCAAGCAACAGCAATAAACTAGCGGAAAATAGCCTGTATCGCTTTTCGTATTTGGCATTGTCGGTAATAACGATTTTGTCCGCTTCAAATACAAGTTTGCCTTTTTTGAGTTCAAATGTGTTGTTCATGCGAATTTATTTGGAAGTGAAATTGTTGCAATATATTCCTCCAGTCTTTCGGCATTGTATATTCCGGCCACCTGTCGGGTTTTGTTGTTGGTAAGTTTGATCACAAAAAATTCCATGAATAAAAACCGTTTTACTTTCATTGATTTCACATCTTTCAAATATATTTCACTTTGGTCATTCACCAAAATTGCAGATACAAGAAAAATTACTCCAAACACGCCAACAAGTGAACCAGTCCATTGGGTATGCAGGTCACTGTGCTTGAAAAAACTCATCAGATTAAAAACACCCAGAGCAATCAGCAAGACGGAAGAAAATAGTCTTGATTTCTTAAGATACTTCGCATTATCTGAGATAATAATTTTGTCCTCCTCGAAAACGAGTTTCCCTTTTTTAAGTTCGAAAGTATTTTTCATAGTGTGAATGAGTATGTCAGGCTGGTTGATTTTGCAATAAAATTAAATAAGTATTTGGATTATTATGAAAACAAACTAACAAAGATTTACATTCAATCAATTCCATCATAATTCATTGTCCATTGTCAATTATTGATATTCCCTTACAGCCTTCACAAAAGCCTGCAAATTTTGTGTCGGCACATTTTGCGGAATGCCTCCCCCGCATGACCAGATGATCCGGCTATGGTCAGGAGCCTCGCTTATCATTGTCTGGGTGGCCTGATAAACCTGTTCGGGTGTACCAGCAGCCAGCACGTCGCGCGGTGGCAGATTGCCGATCAGCGCTACATCTGGTCCGGCGAGTTCACGGATATGGCTGATGGGATGGTCGAAGGCAAAATTGAAGAGGTCCACCCCCATCTCCTTCAGGAAAGGAGCACAGGTCAGTCCAAAGGCGTCGTTATGGAAGAAGCCGATTTTGGATTCAAAGGCCCCGAAACAGCGCTTCAGCGAAGGAACAACAAACTCGCGGATATCCTCTTCCCCGACAAATCCGACGATATCATCCAGTAAAAGTATTCCTTCAATGGTTGGGAAACACTCTTTCTGGTACCGCACCCAGTCTTCAATGAATTTTGTGACTTTATCCAGTAAAACATGGGCTTTGTCAGGATCCATGGCCAGAAGCAGCAGGAATTCAGTGGTACCCATTAAAAAAGTGGCGATGTTCAACGGACCGCGAGTCACTGCAAATTTGATTACATGCCCCTGCTCCCTGATTTTCGGCTCCAGCAATTTCAGTCTGTTGATCATGAAAGGAAGCAATCCGTCGCAGGTGACATTGGGTTGCGGCAGCCTGTCGATATCTTCATCCGAATGGATTACCTTTTCGGCATGCGGCAGATTAGCTTCATACCATACCGACCTGGCCCCGAAGGCGGATGGCTCCGTGCACATTCCGTATTCGGACCAGAATCCCGGCAGGAAGGTAATTTCTGGAAATGTCTCGATCGCCTTCAGATTGGTTTTCAGCCAGATATCATCCGACGAATAATAATCGAGCGTGGAGATACCGGCCCACCCCGGCAACCAGGGACTGTCGATGATAAATCCCAATGCTTTTGTATCGCTGCTTCTGCCTTCGACTACTGCCAGCAAGGCTTCCCATTGACTATTTGTCATGCTTAAATCGGTTTTAACCTCAAATATAATTCATATCCCGCTTGTTCCAAGAAAGAACACAGGCAAGATATCACAATTTTATCAACCAACTTTTGAAGAAATCTTCTGCGTTCCTGCAGTATATTTTATCAATCACTTCTCTCGGCAACTGCAATCCTTTCAGCTGCGTATCCGGCATCTCCCTGAAAGCCATGATTGAGTCTGTAGCCAGATAGATCCATTGGTTCAGCCACGTTCGCTTCATTCCCTCACTTACATCCTTGTATGACGTATCTTTCTCATTAACAGAAAAATCCGTTCCATATAGAATCCTATCCTGGTATTTGATCAGAAAATTCCGCACTTTTTCGCGGTCTTTTGACGACTGGTAAAGCAAATGACTGATCCTGGCTGCCATATCTGCCCTCAGATTGGGAAATCTGTCGAAACTTTTGGCCAGTTCATCAATGTTCCATTCCTCACTCGCCAGGTGGGCACCGATGTAGGCAAGAGACGGATGCCCGGTCAGCAAATTGTTGCGGGCATTGATCTGGTCTTCGTAGGATGGGGCCTCGGGATGCAGGTACATGTGGTACTGCGGATGATTGGCATAGTACCGCTTGTCGTTGGCTGCAGTCATCTGATCGAGTGGCAACCAGCAATTCTTTGGTTCCCCCAGATGCGCAATCAGTTGAATTTTTTGCTTTTCCATGTATTCGAAGACCTTGCCGAAACCGGGATTGTCGACCATCACATAATGTCCCTCCCTATCCAGCAAAGACATCCCCATGTTTTTCCATATTTTGATTCCGCACGCGCCTGACTTCATGCACAAATCAATTCGATCGATCGTCGCCGCTTCAAATTCCGGACTGCCAAAACCATCAACGGAGAAAGTACCAAAAAAAGCAAATTTAGCAGGATACTGCTGTTTGATCTTCCTGCATATCGAAAGTTGCTTATCAATAGGTATTTCTGTATCCACGTTTGGAGATATCAACCTGAAGTTCAGGGAATCAGCAAATAAAAGGTATTTTGTGTCGGGAGTATTGTAATGAAAATGGAGATCAATTTTGGGCACCTTCGCAAAATCGGAGACATTGTAGTAATGTAGCTTCCGGGAATCCGCAGTATCAGGGCTATTCTGAATTTTGTAGAATCCTGTAAAAGCAAGAAAAGAAAGGAGAGCAAGGAATGTAAAAAACATTCTTCCACGCAGAACAGGAGAGTTCGGACTCTTCGGATTTTTCATGGGAATAGCATTAATTCGGCATATAAAACTAATGAAAAATTCAATTTTTCTGCTGTTAGACCTGACAGGTTTTGGAAACCTGTCAGGTTTCTGAATTTGCAGAATTTGCCGTAACTTATATAGATAAAAATCAGTTGATCATGCAAAAGACAGAAAAGCTAAAATTTGGCTGCTATTACCATATTAATAATCGAGGCATCAATGGTTGCAAATTATTCGGAGGAAGAGAGAACTTTGAATATTTCCTTGAATTGTATGATCATTATATAACGCCTGTTGCTGATACCTTTGCATGGGTTTTAATGCCGAATCACTTTCATCTGCTGGTTAGGATAAAAGAGGAAAATGAAATTTTATCCACATCTTCAGACCTGACAGGTTTCCAAAACCTGTCAGGTCTGGTAAAACTCAAACCACCTCACCAGCACTTTTCAAATCTTTTCAATGCCTATACCAAAGCAGTTAACAAACGATTTCTTCGCCACGGTGCACTTTTTGAAAGACCTTTTCAAAGAAAACCGATCTGCGATACAGATCATTTAAAGCAGGTAATCCTATACATACACAATAACCCTATACATCATGGTTTTTGTGAACATATTTTGGATTATCCATGGTGCAGCTACCTAACCTGTATAACCACAAAACCGACCAAACTGCACAGGGAATCAGTCATTGGTTGGTTTGTTAACATGGCCAACTTCAAATACCAGCACAATCAGAAAATTCAAATCGACAAAATCGAAGAATGGTTGCACCAGACCTGACAGGTTTTGGAAACCTGTCAGGTCTCACTTTTCAAATACCCCCAAACAAAATATTCCAAAATTGATTAAATTGCATGAAAATTGTAAATCCTTATTGCTTCAAAATGAACAGAAATATCCTCGCACTGTCGCTCTTTCTTGTCATGTTTTCCGCAACAGTTTGCAGTTTTGCTTCCAATGATCAGTTCAGTTCCAGACCCATCAAAGTCCTTATTTTAAGCGGCTCCAACAACCACGAATGGAAAAAAACCACTCCGCTGCTGAACAGGATCCTCGATGAGTCCGGTCTTTTCTTGACAGAGATTACTGAAAAACCGGATTCCATGAGCTACGCCACCTGGAAAAAGTTCGACCTGATATTCTGCAATGCGAATACATGGCCGGATAACGCTGCCCGACTGGGTTCACAATGGGAAAATGACTTCAGCAGATACGTCAGGGAAGGTGGTGGCACCCTCTTCTTTCACGCCAGCGCTTCCTCCTTCTACGGCTGGGATGACTTCCGCAAGATCGGAATAGGCAGGTGGGGAAAAGAGACCTTTCACAATGCACCGGTTGTGGCATCCCTTTACAATCTCGACCAGAAACATCCTATTACCAAAGGTTTGAATGGTTTCCGGATCATGGATGAGGTATGGGAGAAGACCGAATTGTCTGATGGAGCCAAAGCAATTGGTTTCCTCAAGGCAACCAATGCCAGGGACGGACATGCAATCGACGAACCTGCCATCTTCGTCAGCCAAACAGGCAAGGGGAGAAATTTCTTTACCATCCTGGGTCACGACGAAAGGGCGTTGCTCAATTCCGGTATGCGGACTCTCCTGCTACGTGCCGCGCAGTGGTGTGCGGGAAGGGCAGTAACAGTTCTGCCGCCCATGGAGATGAGCACAAAGAAAACTGACTCCAAACCTAAATACAGTTGGGTAGAATCAGATACCACATTCACCTTGCTCAACCACAAGGAAACCGTCTGGCAATTCAATTACAAGGATCGGTTCCAAAGACCCTACTTTCATCCGCTTACCGTAAACAATACCCTGATTACCTGTGTCTCGCCTCCCGATCATCCGCATCACCTCGGAATGTGGTTTTGCTGGAAATACATCAACCATCTGAATTACTGGGAATATCTCAACGAATACAGGTCCGCAAAAACGGGCTATAAATCCGAAGGAGCTACAGAAATCATGGATTCAAAGATTTTACGCAACCCGGATTATTCAGCAGACATCAGATTAAGCATCAACTACCATCCGCTCAAGGGAGAACCTGTGATGTCCGAAGAACGGAGCTACCATGTATCGGTTCCGGCAAAGGATGGAAGCTACTTTATCGATGAAGATCACCTGTTCAAGGTTCTGTCCGACAGTGTGGTACTCGACAGGACTCCGCCAGCCATCCGCGGTGGAAGGATACAGGGTGGATACGCCGGCATTTCGATTCGGTTCAGTCAGGATTTTACCTCTCCGGTTTTCAAATCTTCGGGCGACAGCACCCAATGCAAGAAATGCGACTGGCAATATTATGGCTTCGAAAGCCTAACGGGGAAAAAAGTCGGCGTCAAAATCGAACAAGATCAACAATACAGATCGGCCACCAATACCTGGTACATCATCAACGATCCGCTTATACCTTTCTATTACTTCAGTCCGGCCGTGATATTTGACAGCCCGGTGATACTAAGGAAAGGCACGACCTGGAGGCTGAAATACCGGATACAAATGATGGAGGGGGAAGTTAGGTAAGAAGTGCATAGAGTGACTAGAGTGAACTAAAATGCCTAAAGTATTTGGGGACTCCGATGGTTCACATTATTTTGGGCAAATGTAAAGAACAGATATCAATAAAATAAATGAATTTGAGAAAGATCTTTTTATTGGCAGTATTGATCGTCGGATATCATCTGACCACCTTTTCGCAATCGATGAGTCAAAATCAACCTGACGCCGCTAATTTGAAATTTGGCTTTAACAACAGCCCGAAGACGCTTCAACTTCCAGATTCCATCGACTTTAAGCGATTTTTGAACTATCCTCCTGGTCACAAATTCAAACTAGAACCAAGATCAGACGACAAGGATCTGCACTTTGGTCAGTTATTAAATGCCAAACTTCAGACTCCTCGCGCCATCGACAATATGCCTTGCATCAATCCGCAGGGATCCTTCCCAACGCCTGTTTACAAACCGGATTCTGCCGAAAAATACACCCTTCTGATCAAAAAATATTGATACACTCCGATAACTTTAGGCACTCTAGGCATTCTAGACACTTTAAGCACTTGCTAAAACTTTGAGAATTTTCAAAAGACAGAAAACAAGCCATGATGAAAAAAGATGAAAAAATCCGGGAACTTTCACGTCGATCCTTTTTAGGACAAACAACTACCCTCGCAGCCGGTACTGCATTGCTTCCGACTGTTCTGACCTCCTGCTCCGGCTGGAAAGGAGCCAACGACAGGGTTGTAATTGGCCATATTGGTGTCGGGTCAAGGGGCACAGACGAGTTGATGGGGTATTTCCTCCCCTTGCGGGAAGCCCTGAACATAGCTGTTTGCGATACTTTCAAAGACAGGAGGGAAAATACGGCCAAACGCATCAACGATTTCTATAAGGAGAATAAATTCACAGCCGATGAATGCAAGACCTATCTTGAAATGGATGAACTGCTCGCCCGAAAGGACCTCGACGCCGTGCACATCACCACCCCCGACCACTGGCACGTACTTGCCGCCATCAAAGTCGCCAGGGCGGGCAAGCACATCATGCTAGCCAAGCCGCTCGGACTCAGCTATCCCCTAAACCTTGTGCTTGCCAAAGAGCTGAAGGCGCACAACGTGAAGTTTCACTACGGTACCCAGCAGCGTACCCTCGACCACATGAAGATCGGTTACGACATGATCCGCGAAGGACTGATCGGGGAAATTGAAAGGGTGGATGTCTGGGCTCCGGGCAGAAATGACGTCCATTCCCCTGTCTGCAACGAAGTACCCGTTCCTCCTGATTTCGATTTCGAGCGCTGGACCGGTCCCGCACAAATGCGGCCGTACTGTCCCGACAGGGTAACCAACAACAGTTCGTGGTTCAACTACGATTACAGCATCGGGTTCCTCGGCGGCTGGGGCGCACACCCGCTCGACATCATGGTCTGGATCCTGAAGGACAAGGTAACCGGAAGTTACAGTTGCGAAGGCACCGGACAATTCTGGCCTGCCGGAGGACTCTACAACAACATCCTCTCGTGGGACCTGAACCTCATCTACCAGAACGGATTGAAGGTCCACTTTATCAGCCAGGATATCGCCTCTAACACGATCCTGAACGACAAGACAGTGAAGGAATCCAACGGCACTACTTTCTTTGGCACCAAAGGCTGGATCTCCCTCAGCCGCTCCTCCTGCCAGTCAAGCATTCCCGAATTGGACCAAAAGCTGAACAGCGTGCCCAAACAGGCCAATGGCAGGGTAATGGGCGAAAACAACACCATGGGCAGGAGGTTTGTCAATGTAGTTCGTGGCAAGGAACCCGAATTATGCCCGCTGGATGAAGCGATCATCTCCGACACCATCAGCCACATGGGCGACATCGCCATCCGCACAGGCCGTAAAGTTAACTGGGATCCCATCAAGGGCGAAGTTGCCGGCGACGCTGAGGCTATGAAATTGTATGTAAGGGAGATGAGGGCGCCATATAATATTTAATACCACAGGAATCCAACGAATAAAATACGGCTTAGATTCAGATTGTAAATCTTTCCAAGCGAGGGATAGGAATAATATATAGAATTAAATTATTTATGAATAGGAAGACATTAGTTTTTGGGATCAGTCTGTTTTTATCAATAACTGTCGCAGCACAATCAAATACTATTGATGCTAAAACTGATGCTACTAAGCAGTGTGTAAATAATGCATGTAAAGAAGAAAACATTTGGAATGTGATTCAAAATCGTCGTTCTGTCCGAGAATTTAAGTCTGATTCAATTCCGGAAAAAGATATAATTAGAATCATTGATGCTGCCAGAATGGCACCAACCTCAGGTAATCAGCAACCCTGGAAATTTCTCGTAATCAAGGATAAAAACAAGATTAACCAAATGAAGGATGCCTGTATCAAAAGGGCATTGGATAGGTTTGAAAAAAACACTAATAACAAGGAAACCAAACAGCAATTCACAGAAAGAATTAGCAAACAACTCTCTACCGGTTATTTTTCTGCACCAGTTTTTATTGTCATTTTAACAGATAATAATTCAATGTACCCGGACTATAACCATTGGGATGGTCCATTGGCAGGCGGTTATTTAATGCTGGCAGCACGTGCGTTAGGTTACGGGACTGTATTTATTACAGATGCCATACCTGAAAGTGTTACAAATGAAGTGCTTCAGATACCGGATAATTATACCAGGGTTTGTATTACTCCTTTAGGAATACCAGTTAAATGGCCTGCAACACCAGAAAAGAAGAAACTAGAAGAGTTTATCATTAAAGAAAAGTTTTAGATTGAAATAATACTGTTGTGATAAAATAGTCTAAACAAGCCCCAGTTAACAAAGATTAATACCAAGCGATAGGCTGTATAAGTAAAGTTTTATTGTTTATCTAAATACGTTGTAACTATTACTTGGAACAGCTGAAAGCGATGAAGCGGATATTCTTGGATTATTTATTGACGAATATGAAAAGAACCATGATCCGATAGAGACTCCGGATCCTATTGAGGCAATTAAGATCAGAATGGAAGAAATGGATATGAAATAGGTTGACCTGATTGATGCGATTGGAGACAAAAGCAAGACCTCATATCCAAAATAAAATTGGAGAAAAGTAAATAATTATTTACCTTTGCCATAGTAAATCTCAGATGAAATGCTCTGAATTATATCGAATCCTGGTGAATGACGGATGGTATCCGGTTTCCCAAAGCGGTTCTCATGTTAAAATGAAGCATAATTCAAAGCCGGGAATTATTATTTTCCCCAATCATGGAAGTCAGGAGCTTGGCAAAGGTCTTGAACATAAAATCCGGAAGGATGCAGAATTAAGATAAAAAAGTGGAAATGAAAACGATCAGGAAAAAGATTAAAATGATAGTAGAAAAGACAGATACAGGATTTTCTGCTTATTCTATTGATTTTCCAATTTTTACAACTGGAAGCAATATCACTGATTTGATTGACAATGCCCAGGAAGCAACCAGCCTCTATTATGCAGATCAACAGATTACTATCACTCCTGAAAATCTGAAATTCGAGCTTGATTTCAGGCAATTCTTCCAATATTACAAAGTCATCAACTCAAAATTCCTGGCAGACAAAATTGGCATGAATGCAACGCTTTTATCACAATATGTTACCGGACACAAAAAACCATCCGAATCACAAACGGAAAAAATATTGATGGGTATTCATCAAATCGGACAGGAACTCTCAGAAATAAACCTGATTTACAAATAGTCAGGACGGGTTACTACAACCTATAATCTTACTTACCCCCTCGCCTTCTCCTCATCGAACTCCCCTTCCCACCTGGCAATCACGGCAGTGGCCAGGCAATTGCCGATCACGTTCACACCGGTTCGGGCCATATCCAGCAGGACATCAATGCCCAGGATAATCATCACAGGCTCGACAGGTAGTCCAAATGTCGTGACGGTTCCCAGCAGGATCACAAAGGAGGCCCGCGAGACTCCGGCAACTCCCTTGCTGGTCAGCATCAGGGTCAGGGCAATTGCGAATTGCCTGCCGATGGGCATGTCTATCCCTGCCGCCTGCGCCACGAAGATGGCTGCCAGCGAAAGGTAGAGCGTCGAGCCGTCGAGGTTGAAACTGTAACCCGTGGGAATCACGAAGGAGACGATCTTCCGGGGTACCCCGAACGCTTCCATCGACTCCATGGCGGATGGCAGTGCAGACTCCGAATTGGCCGTTGCAAAGGCAATAGAGGCGGGTTTGGAAACAGCGCTCATGAATTTCAATACCGGAATCCTGAAAATCAACGCCACTGGAAACAGCACCAGCAACAGGAAGGCGATCAGCGCCACATAAAGGGTCACCAGCAACTTCAGCAAGGTAAAAAGCACGTCGGTGCCCATGTGCCCGATCGTGAAGGCAATGGAGGCAAAAACTGCCACAGGGGCAAAATACATGACGATGCCCGTGAATTTGAACATCACCTCCGTCAGACTGGCGGTCAGTTTCAACATCGGGGTCTTGTGCTTCTCTCCCAGCATGGAGAGGGCGATGCCGAAGATGATGCTGAAGATGACGATCTGTAGGATGTTACCCTCGGCAACGGCCTTGGCAATATTTTCGGGGAAGATATGAAGCAGGAACTCGGAAGTGGTCTGCATCTTCGCTGGCGTGATCGGCACATTGCCGGTGATGGCAGCTAGATTGATTCCGACGCCCGCTTTCGATACATTGATGGCAATCAGTCCGATGAAGAGGGCCAGCGTGGAGGCGATCTCAAAATAGAGCAACGACTTCCACCCCATCCTGCCCACCTGTTTCAGGTCGGTATGCCCTGCAATGCCGTTGACTAGGGTCGCGAACAACAGCGGTGCAATAATGGTCTTGATCATCCTCAGGAAGATCTCGCTCAGGAACTGCATGGACCCGGCTATTTGCGGAAGATCATGACCGAACTCGGCACCGGCAACCAGGCCGAACAGTATCCAGACAGTGAGGGATTTCTTCTGCCAGGCAATCAAAGCGAAAGCCAGTATGGTGAGAATCCGGGTAATTGTCAGTATTTCATCGCCTGCATCAGCCAGGCGGAATATTTTTAGAAATGAGAGCACAACGGTAACCGTCAGGGTGGCGATCAAAAACCAGGTAGTCCAGGGCAGGGAGATTTTGTTCTTCAGTTTATTTTCCAAGGCAAGTCAAATTTCAATATGGTGATTGATACCAAAGATATGGATTTTGGTTAATAATAAATGTCAAATCTAACCACGAAGGACTCGAAGGATGCTCAAAGGACTCAAAGTAATAATTTTGATTATGAACTCTTTGTGTACTTCGTGTTTTCCTTTGTGACCTTAGTGGTTAAACAGTTTTAATGAACTGATCTTCCCTCAACTCCTTGAAAGCCTCATTCAGCTCCGCTTCCGTATTCATCACGATCGGTCCGCGCCAGGCAATGGGTTCTCCAATAGGTTTTCCGGAGATCAGGATGAATCTGGCTTTTGAGGCGCCTGTCATGGCCTTCACCTGGGGCCCTTTGCCAAACAAGGCCCCCTGACCGGCGCGCATCGGATCCGTGCGGTTTTCATCGAATCGGGCGCTGCCCTCATAGAGGTATGCAAATACAGTGTAATCGGTGTTGACAGGCATCACAAATTCACTATTTTCGGGCATCTCCACATCAAAATATTCAGGATCCGCGATGATGTTTTCAACGGGTCCGCGGGTACCCTGGAAGGTACCGGCAAGAACTTTGACTTTAACGCCGTTCTCCAAAGTTACAGTCTGCACTTTTGAGGCCGGAATATCCTGATACCTCGGTGCGATCATCTTGGCCGACTTTGGCAAATTAACCCATAACTGGAATCCGCCCATCCGGCCTCCCGTATTCTGAGGCATCTCCTGGTGAATGATACCGCTGCCGGCCGTCATCCACTGGATATCTCCCTTGCCAATCACGCCGCTGTTGCCCATGCTGTCGCTGTGTTCAACCTTTCCATCCAGCATGTACGTGACGGTCTCCATGCCCCGGTGCGGATGCCAGGGAAAACCTGCGATGTAATCATTCGGATTCTCTGAGCCGAAATAATCCAGCATCAGAAAAGGATCAAGGAGCCCCTGTTCGTAGAATCCGAATATCCTGGTAAGCCGAACCCCTGCCCCATCGGAAGTAGGTTGACCATGAATGATGCGGCTTATTTTGCGGTTGGTTTCCATGGATTGATTTTTAAATAATGAAGGTCATGATGGAATGAGGCAGACTGCTTGCCTGGACGGCTTTTCCGGAAATCCATACATTGAAGGGCATCTTTTCGTCTGTTTTATTCAGCACGACTACCACCAATTTTCCATCCGGATTCAGGAAGGCTGTAGCTTCCAGCTTGTCGCGGTTGGAGGAGCAGGCTATCCGTTTGGCACCCGGCAAAATGAATTTGGAAAAGTGTCCGATGTAGAAATAGCTGTTGGTGAAGATCAGTTTGCCCGTTTTCACGTCTGCGTGGACAGGTGCAAAGCAGAAATTGCCGACATGGTTAGGTCCGCCTGTTTCGTCCAATAGGATATTCCAGTCGGTCCAGGCTACGGTTCCGCAGTTGAAGTCATTCACCATCGAATGTCCGTAACGCTCGCCCAGCGACCAGTTGTGAATGCTGTCAAGATTGAATTTCTCCACACAACCTTCTGTAAAAAGCAAATGAGTTTTGGGGAAAGCATCGTTGACAAGCTTGACGTTGTCAAACTGCATGCCGCTTTTGGTCCAGGTTTCGTACCAGTGGAATCCGATGCCCCAGATGTACTTTTCCGCTTCAGGATCGCCGAGAACCACACTTGCACGCTGATAGATCAAATCCCGGTTATGGTCCCACACGATGAGTTTTTTCTCCGCCAAACCATTTTTCTGAAGTGTGGGTCCCAGGTAGTATTTCACAAAATCACGTTCATCTTCTGCAGAATAGGCACATGACTCCCATTTCTGAACCGCCATGGGCTCATTCTGAACGGATAATCCCCAGACAGGAATACCCATCGATTCATATGCCAGTATAAATTTCACATAATGGTTGGCCCAGCTCTGGCTGCAACTTTGAAGCAATTTTCCACCCTTAATCAAACTACGGTTGTCTTTCATCCATGCCGGAGGACTCCATGGGCTTACAAACAGTGGAAGCTTTCCTCCGGCTGCCGTAATGGCTTGTTTGATAAGGGGAATCCTGAATCTCTCATCATGCACCACGCTGAATGAGATGAGCGAGGTATCGTTATAGGCAACATAACCATATGAATCAGAAGAAAAATCACAACTTCCGATGTTGGTCCGCGCAAAATTGTATCCTATCCCCTTTTCCTTGTCGTAATAGGCAGAAAGCAGGTCTTTTTGAGCAGCAGGAGGCAATTTTGCAAACACCTCTGCCGATGCGTCCGTCAGGGCGCCGCCTATTCCCACCATGGTTTGGAAAGTCCTGGCCGGATCAACGAAGATGCAAATCTGCCCTTCATTGGGCTGGTTCAACGCGATGAAGGATGCATCTGCGATTTGGGACAACTGAAGTTGGGTGTCTTTTGCTGTCACAAAAATCAGGGCCTTAACCGGAATAAATGCTTTTGCCTGCGTTTGGGAAGTTGCAGTATTTGGTTTGTTCAGGCATGCAGAAACGGAAAAAAGCAGAAGGATCAGGAGAATATTCAGGTACTTCATATGTGCGAAAATTTTGACCCTAAGTTAAGAATAATGCTTTAATTTGCTAATTCGACGATGTGACAATTCGACAATGAATTCAGCACAAACATTAGAATTTTGTATCCTAAATTGCGTATCTTACACATAAATAATCCATTTAATCTCCAATCTTTACCATTGTCGAATTGTCACATCGTCGAATTGTCGAATTATAATATGTTGCAACAAAAAAAAGAACATCCGCAGATAAAACCGGGACTGCATCAGGCAAACAGGCACCGTGAAAGATACGATTTCAGGGTACTGGTACAGGAATGTCATGAACTGGCGCCTTATGTGAAACTGAATCCTTATGGGGATGAATCCGTCGATTTTTTTGATCCGGAGGCTGTTAAGATGCTCAACAGAGCCTTGCTCAGGCATTTTTATGGTATCAGCTATTGGGACATACCGGCCGGATACCTATGTCCACCGATTCCCGGCAGGGCAGATTACCTGCACCATATCTCGGATTTGCTTGCTTCAGGAAACAAGGGAATAATACCAACCGGCAATGGTACCAGATGCCTGGACATCGGAACCGGGGCCAATTGCATTTATCCGATCCTTGGGAACCGTCTGTTTGGCTGGTCTTTCGTCGGGACGGAGGTTGATTTAAAAGCCAAAGAAAATGCTGCTGACATCATATCAAAAAATGATTGCCTGAAAAATGCCATAGAAATCAGGTTACAAAAAAATCCGGATAATATATTTAAGGATGTGATCCGGGACGGAGAATATTTCGACCTGACCCTCTGCAATCCGCCCTTCCACTCCTCTGCCGAAGAAGCAGAATCAGGCTCACGGCAAAAAATCAGTAACCTGAAAGGAAAGCGAAACAGCCAACCGCTCCTGAATTTTGGAGGAATAAGCCATGAACTGTGGTGTGAAGGTGGCGAGGCGCATTTCATTCGGCTAATGATTGCCGAGAGCAGGCTATTTTCAAAACAATGTGGCTGGTTCTCAACCCTGGTTTCTAAAAGTGTGCACCTGCCCGGTATTCGGCATGCCCTAAAACTGGCGGAGGCATCCGAAATCAAGACCATCGAAATGAGCCACGGCAACAAGGTGAGCAGGATCGTTGCCTGGAGGTATATCTGAAGTCAATTAGACCGATCCTTATTGCCCTTTGTGCGAACCTTTGAGTCCTTAGTGGTAAAATCGGACTATTTAACTTTAACCACGAAGGTCACAAAGGAAAACACAAAGGACTCAAAGTAATTTTTTGACTGAATGAAATTGCCCTGGCAATAAGAAATCTCCCTATTTCAATCTATTTCTACTTATTTCCTTTTTCCTCCAGCACCTGATTTTCATCAAGAAGTCTCTTTTTCAATGTGTTATATGGAACATCCTGCACTGCCGATTTATTGTCGATGGCCATGCATGCCGCAGCTGTGGCCGATTGCCCCAGGATCATGAAGACCGGCTCCATACGGATGGATCCGTAGGCGATGTGGCTGGCTGAAACACAAACAGGAACAAGAAGATTGGCGCATTCTTCCTTTTTGGGTACCATCGATCCAAAGGAGATGGAATAGGGAGCATTCAGGCGAACCTCCACATCTCCCTCGTTCTGCACCCGTCCGTCTGAAGTCACATAGCGCTGCACATTGTGGGAATCCATGTTGTAGGAGCCCATCCCCACAGGATCAGGCACTTTTGTTTTGTTGGTCACTACCTGTTCTGTCACTACAGATACCCCAATCATTCTCCTCGCTTCCCGGATATAGAGTTGCCAGGGCCAGTTGCCATTGTCGGTGAATTCATCTGCTGCCAATCCCCAGTCCAGCATCTTGGCCCTTATACCTTCCGACACGCGCAGGTCGTTGCTTAGAAAATAGAGCAGCCCTTTCTGGTAGGTTTCATGTGCCAGGATGATCTCCCTTCTTTTTTCATAGGATGCGTCGGGATAATCATAGCTCCCTCCGATAAAGTCACTGCTGAACGGCCCGTGGTTATTGGTATCTGTCTTCCGGTTCGGAATCCTGTCGTACTTATTGAACCAGCCCAGCCACCCGGTGTCCAACACCCTGGCAATCAACTCATATTTGGCAGGATCGTAGGATGCCGGTTTGGGAAAGGGAACCCGGTTACCGGGATGATCGCTCATGCAAAGTCTGAAGCAGTATGCCTGCACTTTTTGGTCACCTCTGCAATTGGGGGATATTGGTTCAGGCGATATGCCGTACAAAAGACCGCTCTCCTTCCTGCCGGAAATTCTGTAGGGATCAATTGGATCCGGGAAGAAATGGCCCCTCTCTTTAATATCTGCCTGTACTCCATTGTATGTTTCATTATAGACAGAGCAACCTTCCCGACCCACAATGTATGTAACCCCGGCTGCAGCCATCAGGTCTCCTTCGTAGGTGGCATCGATGAACATTTTTCCGGAAAACGATTTTCCTGATAAGGTTTTGATGGACAGAATCCTCCCACTTTTCTTCTCAACTCCCTTTTCCCGATCAAGCCATTCATTTCGCAGTACCCTGATATTGTTCTCCCGGACCAACTCTTCGAAAACCTGCTCTGCCACATGGGGTTCGAATAGCCACATGGTGCGGTTCTCGCCGTCCATAGCCACCGTACCCTGACCCTTGTTGCCGAACTCATCCTGCTTCTGCCATTTCCAGGCTGCAGGATCGTTGTAATGCAGCCATACCCTGTGGTAGAACTCCCTGGAGAGTCCACCTATCACCGACTTATTTCCAGTATCTGTAAAGCCAAGTCCTCCGGAGGAGAGCCCGCCCAGATGAACGTCGGGAGAGACAACCAGCACCGATTTCCCAGAGTGAACCGCTTCAACAGCGGCTATCACCGCTGCAGAGGTACCGCCATAGACGATGATGTCGGCTTTAAAGGATTTGGAATTAACTTTTGCGAAAGATTGTATGCCTGCAAATACAAAAAAGCAGATGAGTGATGCAATCACAACAGCCGTAACAGGCAAGGAAGATTTCTTCATTTCAAAAATTCTTAATGATCAATTGGACCGATTCTCCCTTTTGTCCCTGATGAGAACCTTTTCAATCATTTTGGTGAAGTTAATATTTAACCACAATGATTGTAATAAGGAAATCAACTGGCTTCTCAAAGAAAAATCAAGATCATTAATCCAGGCATAAAGTCATGGCCGGAGCAGGAGAGACCAGCCAAATGTCCACTAATTTCGCGTAGCCAGGTTACGTAAGCTCTCCAATGTTTTCAGCGGATTGATGACTATCACGCTGTTGGCAATCCATGCAGGAATTTCACCGGCAGGATCGGCATGAAACTGGTAAACCACCTGAACTGTTCCGGGTGAAACTTCGTCCAGTTGCCAGAAGCCTGAACCATTGTGGACGCGGATGTAATTCTTATTCTCCTGAGCGTAATCACCCCGAGGGCTCAATTTTACCCTGGCGTGTTTGCCATCCTGTGAAAAAGTGGTATTTGCCTCATAGATGGCATCCCTGTCATTGACCGGCCATGGAGCTTTTATGGTAATATAGTGGATGTCGTTGTACTTCCCCTTTTGTTCAAGCACTTTCGCACTCCCACAATTCGGAAAATTATTGGGGTAATTCTTCACATCCATGATGATGTCAAGTACCCCAGTCAAGGTAGTCTTGGAAATGGTGACAGTTCCCTTAAACTCCTCAAATGGGGAACCCTGAATGTTCCGGGTGAATATCTTGACTCCAGATTCCTCTCTTCTCAACTTCCAGTCTGTACTTACGCTTGCGTTTGCGTTTATAAATATAACAGCCAGCAATAATCTGATAAACAACATACTAAATTCTATTTTTAATGATCCTGACGACCAAAATATCAAAATAAATCACTGTTTCAAAACAGGATCCTGAATTATTAAAATCTCAATTTGCAAAATTAAACAACTATCTGAATTGTTTTTCAATATAGTCGAAAAATAATGCAAACTTAAATTTGCAGAAAGTCTCTTTTATATTTATCAATGAACTCCTGCAAAACTCAGTAATTCTATACGAATGATTTTGGATTAGGTTACCTGATTGAAACAATAAACCAGGAAAGTAAAAATAAAGGATGGATGAAGTTAATCCTTCATACAACGAACAGAATACTGGTGCCTTTTGTCGATGAGAATGTAATAACTAATACAGGCACTGCTGTCGAAAGTTGTATAAACAAACCTGGCATTTAATGCTCCGGCATCCGCAGTGGCAGTCCACCAGTATCCCCTGTCACCCAATTCCTGGTAAGGAAAGCCAATGGGACGACAGCCAGCGGGAAGTGCTGAGAAACTGCTACTATTGGTTGCCCCTGTATTTGGTGTTCTCCAGTGAACGGTGCCGGCTTCTTTCATTTTCCCTCCGGAAATACCTTCTGCTGTTGAACCTTCTGTTCCTGCCAGATAGGATACCAGGGTCCACCATTCCGTGTATTGTGGCACGTGCCAGCCAACCGGGCAAAGTTTTCCGGTATTCACTGCAAACCAGTTGTACAGAGCTCCATAGGTATTCTTATTTGTTGCATTATCATTGTACCAACAATAACCGGGGGCTTCAGAATAGCTCATCCCATTGTCGGTGTTGTACAAAATGGCCGTACCATCGTTGTATTTGGTCGATTTCAGGTTTTCTGCCATCCAGACTTGGGTACCGATAACAACAGTCGCATAACTGTTACCGTCTGAGTCTGAAAACGGTCCGACAAATAAAGGCAGGGTCACAAACGACCATAGTGTACCATAATTGGTTCCTGCGCTGTTGGTGGCATATGCCCTTGTATAATACCGGCTCCCTGCTGCCAACCCTGCAAATGTGCTAGTAAATGTGCCTAAACCTGAACCATCCGTCGTTTTGCTGTCTGAAATCGTAGGTGCCTGATTCGTCAAACTCCAGCAAACCCCTCTTCCCGTAACAACTGCTCCACCGTCGGAAATTACCTCACCTCCCGATGATGCTGAATTTGTGGTAATGTTGGTTATGATGGAAGAAGTGAGTGTTGGCGCTGATACAGGCGTCTCTTTTTTAGAACAAAAAGTCAGGGAGATCAATAAAAAAGTTGAAAACAAAAAGTAACCAGATGTCGGAAATTTCATGTATATACTATTATATTTTTTTGCCAATTGGAATCGCGGAGATTCTCTATTTCCAACAAAGGTTCAAAGAAAAGAAGAGTGAATTGTTACATTGTTATCCTGATATTTTACATAATTCACATACTTATTTCAATTTTATTCATGAATTTTTCCTGCAATATTTTCTGATCATGCTTTGAAGTTCCATCCCATCGACAGGTTTTGACAAATAGTCATTGCATCCGGCACGAATTGCCTTCTCCCGGTCTTCAGAAAATCCAAAGGCAGTTTGAGCGATGATAATTACCTCTTTGTTGAATTGACGAATAAGTTTTGTAGCATCATATCCACTCATTTCCGGCATCATGATATCCATCAGAATTAAGTCAATATCTGGATTATTTCTGCATACTTCGACGGCCTGAATTCCCGTTTTTACTTTAATAATCTGTTTGCTAAAAACATTTACTTCCATAGAAAGGAGCATTTCAGAAATATTATCATCTTCTGCTATCAGTACGATTAAGTTTTTGGTATAATTCATTTCAACATCCGCATCATCAATCTTTATAGGAGTTTCCTCAACTAACTGGTTCATAGGAATGGAAAAATAGAAAGTTGAACCTTTCCCTTCCACACTCTTAACCCAGATCGCTCCTCCAAGTAATTCAACATACGCTTTGGCAATGGACAAACCCAAACCAGCTCCCTGGTAAGCATGTCTGTTTTCAATGTCTGCTTGTATAAAACGTTCAAATATGGCCTCCAGTCTTTCTTTTGGAATCCCGATTCCTGTGTCTTTTACGAAAAACTCGATCATCTTGCCTTTTGGTTCATATCCCACTTCAATTGATCCGGCGTCTGTATATTTAATTGCATTTTTAAAAAGATTAATCAATACAGCCAATAATTTTTCCTGGTCTGTATTGATCTGAGGATTTTTCAAATGAAAGGATTTATTCACTATGAATTGCAACTTCTTACTATCCATCTCAGGTTTAAAGAAGTCATAAATGTAATCTACCTGATCACTTACGCTGCATTTCGTAAAATTAACAACCAACAGTCCTGATTCAATTTTAGAAATATCAACGATGTCATTGATGATATTTAACAATCTAAATCCGCTTTTTTCGATAATCCGAATATATTCCTGCTGCTCTTCACCCGGAAGATTGGGCTCTTTCAGCAACCCTGTAAATCCCAGAATCCCATTCATCAGAGTTCTGATTTCGTGGCTCATATTAGCTAAGAAGGAAGATTTCAGTCGATTGCTCTTTTCTGCATTCTCCACGTCACTTACCAATTCTTCAATCCTTTGCGCTTTCTCTTCAACCTGACAGACCAATTCCTTGTTGGCAATCGCCAGTTGATCTGCTCTTTGTACTTTTCCCTTATCCTGAAAGGCTAATTCTTTATTGGCAATAGCAAGATTATGCTCTATTTTCCCGAGTTTATCCATGTCGAGGTCGGATATGACCTTCAATGATGTAAAGTTCGTTCTAAATTCTTGTAACTCTATAATGAGCTCTCTTTTAGATTTGTAGGAATCTTTCATGGTATGCAAAACTAATCATGTGAAGGTGATGGTTCTGAGTGCTGACAGTCATCATTCTCCGGGAGAAAGGAGACATTTGTGGAATAAATTAACTGACTTTACCCTTTGGGGTTTAAAAACGCTTAAATTTAGTCAATTAAATCCTTATCTACTAATTATTACAGTAAATCATATGGACCAAATCATCTCAGTCTGATAAAATAACTGATGCTCCAGGATCCGAGAATTTTGTATGCAAGTTCATTCATGGAACTGTCATTGGCCTTGGCTATTGGAAGGAAAATCCCCAGGTCCAGGTTTATCCCTGTTCTTTTTGAAAAATTAATGGTTCTTCCGATTCTGGGGAAAAAACCAACGTCGTACTCTCCGTATTTTGCTGACATCGGGAGGTAATAATATCCCAATCCGCCCAGTATGTACCATGGTGTCTGATCAACAAATTTTGATTTACCTAAAAAATGCCAGGTGATTTCTGCCGAAATGGATCCATTGAAGAATGCATGTGTGTAAAAAGTTCCGGCTATAAATCCGGCACATATTCCAACCTGTACCTTTTGACCATATTTTATTCTCGTATGGATGTATTCAGGTGCGCCCAATCCGCCCGAAAGTTCAAGTTTACTTTGAGAAAAAGCAGGATTTTCAGGAAGAATAAATCCGGCAAAAATTATAAATAGAATGACAAAATTTCGTACCAATGAATTGTATGAATTTTTCATAAATGTCAGGTTTAAGCACAAGCTACTCAAAGTTAAAACATTAAAAATTGCAACTCCAGGAACTTAATCTATTTTGAATTGATACA
>CAIUUO010000149.1 GCA_903902325.1 uncultured Bacteroidia bacterium | reverse complement strand
GCGATTTGTATCTGCAACGCAGAAGATATAGCCGATGAAACAAGAAGTGTCCCTAAGCCTGAGTATAAAAGAATCTGAATCCCTGATTTTAACTTTTGTCATTTTAGACACTTAAAAATCCAGATCTTGATTCGTATCTCTTCGTAAATCTCTTCATGTTACACCAGCTATTTTCACTTTTCTTAAAATATTTCACCCGGACTTACGTCACTGAATTGTAGGATCACTTACAAAGAAGTAAGGCTAGAGACATCAACCACAATTTAACAACAACTAATTACATGAACGAAAAACATTCAAAGCCACCATCGACAAGTGAGCAGTTCAATAAAGTCTACAGTTTTCCCTATGTGCATTGGCTCTGGAGTGATATCCGAATTCCAAAAGAACTTACTGAGTTGGTTAAGACAAAAAAACCAAAAAGCAGTTTAGAACTGGGCTGTGGCCTGGGACGATATTCAACTTTTCTGGCTAATCAGGGAATAAGAGCAAGCGCTGTTGACTTCTCTTTTGTTGCCATTGAAAGGGCAAGGACTAATTCTGCCAAATATGAGAACAAACCGGAATTTCTTGTGGGTGACGTAACTAATCTGGAAACAATTAAGGGCCCGTTTGACATCTCCTTTGATGTGGGTTGCTTTCATTGTTTGAATGAAGTGAGTCAACAAAAATATGTCTCAGAGGTTTACAGACTACTGAAACCCGGAGGTACCCATTTGATCTGGGCCCTGGATAGTTCGCCAGGTGAGATGAACCTTAACCCTCCCTTTTTGGCCAAAAGTTTCGAAAAGGGTTTCCTCCTGGTGGATTCCATGTTCAGCAGGAGAAGAATTGTTGCCTCGCACTGGTATTGGCTTGTCCGTAATAAATAATGGCTGACAAATACAATATGATTACAGCAATAACTGATACCTGATCATTGATGGTGAGAACCTGCCTGAGGGAAGGGTAGTAATACTTACACGACGCGCCTTTATTTGGGATTACCATCGTGAAGGCTGGTAAACTCAAATGGTTAAAATCATATCTCCCTATGTCGGTATAAGCGGTGAATTCGTGCGAAAGAGTCTGAACAACAAAAAATATCTGAATAATGAATTAAAAAGATAAATTTGTTCTACCACTTTTCACCCTGTGAATGGTCTTTTAACAATGCCAGCTACTATATGGTCAGTTGACTCCGGGGAAAGATGGTTTATAATCAATGAAATGATGAATGATCCATCCAAAATGTCAGATCAGGAACATAAACCACGGATATTATCAATCGATGCACTGCGTGGATTTGATATGTTCTGGATTATTGGCGGAGGCGCTTTGATTGAAGGAGTGGCGAAGTGTTTTCCGGCAAAATGGCTTCATTTACTGGCCGGACAAATGGAACACGCTGTCTGGGCAGGTTTTCATTTTGAAGATCTGATTTTCCCTCTTTTCATGTTTATTTCCGGCGTCACAATTCCTATTGCGGTGCTTTCAAAACTTGAAAAGGGCAGCTCTAAAAAGGAAGTGATTTTAAAAATTGGCAAAAGAATGCTTCTTTTGATTTCACTTGGTATCATTTTTAATGGAATTTTACGTAACGGATTTTCAAACGCCAGGTATGCAAGTGTTCTGGGACAGATTGGCATTTCCTATTTTATTGCCTCACTTATAGTTATTTACAATAATTCGGTAAAAGCTCAATTGATTTGGCTTTGTGGCTTGCTTTCCGGCTATGCCATTTTACAATTGCTGGTTCCTGTTCCCGGAATCGGAGCCGGGGTTCTGACTCCTTCCGGTTGCATTAATGGTTATATCGACAGGTTGTTTTTGCCCGGCAGACTGGCTTATGGCGCCGATGCGGAAATGGTTAGCGGCAATGGCATTTTCGATGCTCTGGGCCTGCTTTGTATTATTTCAGCTACCGGTGTCACCCTGATGGGCTATTTTGCCGGGCGGATTCTACTACAGAAAGAATCAGAGCCAAAAAAGAAACTTGGCATCCTGGTGGCTGCCGGAGTCGGGCTTATTGTGCTGTCACTTTGTATCAGTCCATTTTATCCTGTTATAAAAAAATGCTGGACAACAACTTACAATATGTTTTCAGGAGGAATCAGTTTCCTGTTACTTGCTTTATTTTATTTAATCATAGATGTTTGGGCTTATAAAAAGTGGACACTTTTTTTCCGGGTTATCGGTACAAATTCACTCTTTATCTACCTGATTGTTGTTGGCAATTTGCTCAATG
>CAIUUO010000148.1 GCA_903902325.1 uncultured Bacteroidia bacterium | reverse complement strand
TAATAGAATATTGCGGTGGTGACCCAAACACATATTTCTGGTAACTAATTAATTAAATCCCTAATTCAAAATTTCAAAGAACTATATATTTATTAATAAAACTATTTTTAAAGGTTTTGAACACTCTTAATTAAAAATTAAAAATTGGGAGGTTGGTTCATTCTGGCAATTTGTAATTTGTAATTTGTAATTTGTAATTATAAAAAAAGCCGGTCGTCCGGCTTTTTTCTACACATCGTCATCTTCGTCATCTTCTTCGAGCGGTTCATCCGCAATATCTTCCACATCATCTTCCTCGTCGCCGCCTTCGAAACCCTGAAGTGCAAAATCATCCCTTAAGATTCCGTCATCACCAAAATCTTCATCGTTTTCAATGATGTCATAAGCCTCTGCCAGAGTCATCCTGACGAGATAATAAAAATCGTCGGTTTCGTAAGGCAAAGCAGAGACCACTTTACCTTTGGCATCGATATAGGTAATGAGACTACCTGCAAACCCCTGGGGATAGTTTAGCTTAATTTGCCCCTGAATATCAAGTGGCAGCTTATCGTAATCCTTTACTAAACGTGGTTTGTTGCTTAATGCCATAGGTAAATATATTTTATTTTATTAATAATCAATGCATTACGATTAATTCGCCGGTTGACCGATAAGGTCTCAAAAGTGATGCAAAATAGCAATTCATTAAATTCAAACAATATTTTACAGGAAATTTATTTATTTTTTAATAGAAAGTTGATAAAAGTAAGATTAAGTGTGAATATTTTGCAAAAAAAAGGAGAAATATTCATTTTTTGCCAAGTCGTTGCCACAGATTATGTACATCATTGTCAATTGACAATTTCATATTTGTCTTTAGTCTATAAATACCTAAATTTGCACCCATATTAAACTGAATCGAATGAACATCTCATATAAGTGGCTGAAAGATTACCTCAATTTATCCCTGTCCCCGCAGGAAATTGCTGCATTACTGACACAACTGGGCCTGGAGACGGGAAGCATGGAGGAGGTGGAATCCATCAAGGGAGGGTTGAAAGGGCTGGTGGTTGGTGAGGTACTTACCTGCGGGAAGCATCCCGGATCCGATCACCTTAGTATAACCACCGTCGATCTGGGTAACGGAGAGGTCGCTCCGATTGTTTGCGGCGCCCCTAATGTAGCCGCAGGTCAGAAAGTGATCGTTGCGACTGTAGGCACTACGCTGTACAAGGGCGATGAATCATTCACAATTCAAAAATCAAAGATACGCGGAGAAGTTTCGGCAGGAATGATCTGCGCCGAAGATGAAATTGGCCTCGGAAACGACCACAATGGCATCATGGTGCTCGACCCTGCTACCGTGCCAGGAACTCCCGCTTCGAAATATTTCAATATCGAAAGCGACTATTGTCTGGAAGTCGACCTCACCCCCAACCGAATCGACAGCGCGTCGCACATCGGGGTGGCCCGCGACCTGGCTGCTTATTTGAGGCAAACCCAGGACATTCGTTATATTCGTCCTTCGGTGGAGGCTTTTACCGTCGCAAAACGTACCCATCCGGTTACGGTTACCATCGAAAATCCGGAAGCCTGCGCCCGATATGCAGGAGTTTCCATCTCAGGAATAACCATCAGGGAATCGCCCGAATGGCTTAAAAACAGGCTAAGGGTGATTGGGTTGAAACCCATCAACAATGTGGTCGACATCACCAATTATGTCCTTTTCGAAACGGGACAGCCACTGCACGCTTTTGATAGTTCAGCAATCAAGGGGAACAAAATAGTGGTTAAAACCCTGCCAGCCGGAACAAAATTCCGTACCCTGGATGAGGTGGATCGTCTTCTCGACGAAAAAGACCTGATGATCTGCAACGAATCAGATGGTATGTGCATTGGCGGCGTCTTCGGAGGAATTGATTCCGGGATCAAAAATGAAACTACAGATATGTTTTTGGAAAGCGCCTGGTTTAATCCGGTCTTTATCCGTAAAACGGCCAGGCGTCACGGTTTGAACACGGATGCTTCCTTTCGTTTCGAACGCGGAGTAGATCCGAACGGAACCATCTATGCCCTTAAACGTGCTGCCATCCTGATCTGCGAACTTGCTGGTGGCGTCATATCTTCCGATATCGTGGATGTTGTTGCAGACCCGGCCATACTTGAACCTTTCGCGGTATCCGTAAGTTACAGAAACATTACCAGGCTGATAGGCAAGGAGATTCCCAGCGAACAGATCAGGAACATTCTGGGCTCGCTAGAGATTAAAATTGTTACAGAGACTGAAACCGGGCTAGAACTCTCTGTACCGCCCTACCGCGTGGATGTGCGCAGAGAGGCAGATGTGATCGAGGAACTGCTCAGGATTTATGGCTACAACAATGTTGAGGCGGGTACAGCAGTAAAATCAACGCTTCAGCACGCAGGTCATCCCGACAAGCAAAAATTGCAGAACCTGGTTTCCGAGATGCTTACCGCCAATGGTTTCAACGAAATCATGTGCAATTCGCTCACAAAATCGACCTATTACGAAACACTCGATACTTTCAGGGAGGGAAACTGCGTAAAACTTTATAATCCGCTCAGTTCGGATCTCAATGCCATGCGCCAGACCTTGCTTTTCGGCGGACTTGAGACCATTTTGAGAAATACCAATTTCAGAAATTCCGATTTGAAATTGTATGAATTTGGCAATGTCTATTTCTACGACGGAACCAAGACCTATTCGAATCCTGTTAAAAACTACAGGGAGGAAGAGCATATTGGATTATGGCTCACGGGGAACAAGGAAAACGAAAACTGGGTATCAAAAGCCACTCCATCCAGTTTTTACACCTTGAAGGGTTACCTCGAAAAGATTTTATCTCGCTTGGGAGTCCTACCTGGAAATTGTCAGATGGAAACCTTCGTTTCAGAAATTTATTCGGAAGGAATCATCTATTCGTTCAACAACCAGAAGATTGCACAATTGGGCATTCTTGGTAAGAATATTTTGAAACAGAGCGATATCCAGGCGGATGTGTATTATGCCGATATTCACTGGACTCTTCTGCTTAATGCCATTAAAAAGCATAAAGTTGCCTATACGCCGCTGCCAAGGTTCCCTGAAGTAAAAAGGGACCTTGCACTGCTTGTTGACAAGGAAGTAACCTTCAGCACCATCGAAATGTGTGCAAAGCGGACGGAGAAAGAACTGTTGAAATCTGTTTCCATTTTCGACGTGTACGAAGGCCAGCACCTGCCGGAAGGCAAGAAATCGTATGCTGTCAGCTTCCTGTTAAGGGATGATTCCAAAACACTTAACGACAAGCAGATAGAAAAAACTATGGAGAAATTGATCAATGCATTCAAAAGAGAGTTAGGAGCTCAAATCAGGTAAATATGAATATTCAAATCAAACCCGTTGAATCTGAGCAGGAAATAACCATCATCGCTGGTCTGGCAAAAATAATCTGGAATCAGCATTATGTTTCGATCATTGGCGAGGATCAGGTAAGTTACATGCTGAACAAGTACCAGACACCCAAGGCAATCAATTCGCAGATCAAAACCGAAGGATACGAATACTTTATGATCAGGGCAGAAGGCAAGCCCGTGGGATATATTGGGATCATTCACAGGCACAGTGAATTGTTCCTCAGTAAGTTTTACATTCTGGACGCTGAGCGCGGGAAAGGTATCGGCCATGAAGGACTTGACTTTCTGATTGCCAAGTGCAAGGCATACGGATCTGATTTCATCACCCTGACCGTCAACAAGAACAATCTGGATGCCATCACAGCCTATGAGAAGATGGGGTTTGAAAGGTACGGTGAAGTAGAGAGCGACATCGGATCAGGCTATGTGATGGATGATTATCTGATGCGGCTGAGGATGAGCCCGAGGTAGGAACGAGGGAACGAATAGGACGACTAGGACGAGTGGACGACTAGGACGAGTGGACGAGTGGACGAGAGGGCGAGTGGATGAGAGGGCGATCGGCACTCCCAAGTTCAAGTCCTAATTTAAGTGGTCATTTAACGAAGAAAACATCCCTCCTGCCCTTCCACAGAATCAGGGGAATCTAGGCACATGGACCGATGATCTTTCCCCCGTTTCATTGTTTCTTCGTATTGCATCGCCCTTCGACCCCTTCGACCCCTTCGACCCCTTCGACAAGCTCAGGGACCGGGGAATTAGGGACCGGGAATTGTACATTATATAATAGTCCATTCGACAAGCTCAGGGAGATACATTTGAGAGTCGCGCTCTCCTGGTCCCCCAGTCCCATAGTCTCCCAGTCCTTTTTTTATTCGTAAAGTTGCCTCAGATTCCCGAAATAATCCACATCCCATCCTTCCACCATGTTTTCATAAGCATCAGCAGGAATATTGGTTTGATGCAGTTCGACGAGTGTACCTTTCCTGTCGGGGTGTAATTTTATGGTTACGATTGAATCTTCCTCTTCTCCAAAGAACCACTTCTGAACAATCAACTTGTCCTGAACGAATTCGAGGTTCTCACCGGTAATGGCGCCGTCCCAGATTTCAAATTCACTGCCTGGTTCGGTACTCATGACCACAGGTTCGCCTGTCCAGATTTCAATCATCAGGGGATTGGTCATTGCATTGTAAACATCTGCCGGAGTGGCGTTCAGGGTGTAGCGTTTCTTGAAGTCTTGCATGGTAAAAAGTGCCTAAAGTGACTAGAGTGAACTAAAGTGCCTAAAGTATTTAAAGTGCCTAGAATGCCTAAAGTTAAGATAAGTATATAAGTTGTGGAAATATCTGGCCTAATTTGTTTCAAAATTCTACTATTTTTGATCAAACGTAACTTTAGGCACTTTAAGTACTCTAGTCACTTTAGGCACTTTCTATGAACAAACTACTCCTCTACTCCCGTCTCGTCAAATTCGAGCATACCATTTTCGCGATGCCCTTCGCCCTGATCGGTTTTTTCATGGCTACGATGGTGACAGATCAGGTTCATTTCTGGAAACTACTCGCAGAAATTATCCTTTCGATGGTTTTTGCCAGGAATGCGGCCATGGGTTTCAACCGTTACCTCGACCGTAGGTTTGATGCCGCCAATCCCCGCACCGCCCAGCGGGAGATCCCTGCCGGCCTGGTAAGCGCGCGTAATGCACTCGCCTTTGTGATCATCAATTCATTTCTCTTCGGACTGGTAACCTGGATGATCAATCCTCTATGTTTTGCGCTTTCGCCGGTAGCGCTGTTCGTCATACTAGGCTATAGCTTTACCAAAAGAATTACCCCTTTGTGCCATTTTGTGCTCAGTCTGGGGCTTTCCCTCGCACCGATCGGAGCATGGTTGGCCGTGACAGGAGCATTTGCAGTTGCTCCGCTCCTCTTTTCCGGAGTCGTTTTTTTCTGGGTTAGCGGGTTCGATATCATTTATGCCTGCCAGGACGTAGAGTTCGACCAAAAGTACCGTTTGCAGAGCATTCCGGTTCTTATCGGAATCAGGAAGGCACTGGTCATTTCAATTCTATTGCATGTAATTACTTTCGTTTTTGTGGTGCTGGCCGGAATTACCATGGAAGCCGACTGGATCTTTTGGGTGGGAGCTACGCTATTCGGCGGATTGATGGTGTACCAGCATCTGATTGTCAAGCCTGATGATCTGAGCAGGGTAAACCTGGCATTCGGTACAACCAATGGCATTGCCGGGGTTATATTTGCGGCGTTTGTGATAGTATCCCTCTATTTTTGATTTTCGATTGCCGATTTTCGATTGCTGGTACATGAGCGGAGCTGGAAGCCGAAGGGCGATTCTGCTTTTGTCTTCTTTCATTGCCGTTGGCTTCAGCCAAGGGATCCTGATAGAAAATAATATCCTAAATTTATCTCCCGGTCAGTTAAACCCGACAACTATGAAAATGGGAAAGACTAAAATATATCAGAATAAACTCAGTTGATCCTCCTTCTTCGGATGGAATGCACCAATTATGATAAATGGATTGGGAGCTACGAAGTGGAAATTTCGCGTTGTTCCTAAATAAAAATACAAATCTTTGGATCTGGCAAAATCATCAAAATATTTCATTCTTACATCCTGACACGCTTTTTGTTCGTTTCCTTCATGTTGCTTCAAGCAATTCCAAAATAACTGACCAGTTTCCCAGTCTTCAATCATCAAGGTGCTTTTGTATCCTTTTTCATCCAAAAATACGAAGGAAAATTTATAGGGTAATTTCCTTACCACTTCAAATGGGTTGTCTGAGTTGGCAAATAAATTAAGTTGTTGTGCTTTCGCCTTTAGATTGTCAAGTTTGACTTTATCCCATTCCCGGTCGGTTGGTTCACAAATAAAATCAAGTATTCGAGTCGGTTTGAAAACGGCCAGCGATGTTTTTTTTGATCTGTCTTTTGCATCAGCAATTAATAGTTCAAGATTTGTATAAACGTTTCTAAGGACTATTTCTTTGCGAAGTTGCCAATTGTTTGAAGTGTCAATATGACCAACAATGTCAAAAGCATGATCAATTGAATATGGACGATGGCTTTCTGGGCGAAAATCCGAATCATTGCGGACTAAATCTATTTCAACCCAATCGTATTTTTTGTATTGCTTATCATAATCGAGTTTTCTGAATGGAATAGGATAGATACGAACCCAGGATCCATCTTCACGGAATCCGGCTGTACAAACTAATTCATCATATTTGGCTGCTAAAGTAGGATAGGTTTTAACAGCAATCAAAACTTTTGTTCTCGCCATGTTACAAGTGTTTCACTTCGAAAACAAACGAAGAATTTTTCGAGATCGCATTGGCTAAATGCGTCCTGTGGCACTGGCAAATGTTTGCTTCAAAACAGGTCAATGCTATCCTTTTATACTTGGACAACAAGTCCATCAATTTATCCTGGTATTCTTTCGTTTGTGTCAAAACATCGGCACGATACATGGCAAAAAGCTTATCATAATCGGCCTGCGATACCAATTCCTGCCGTTTATCGGAATCGATCCCCAATTGCGGAATATGAACAAACTCAATCCCGACACCAACACAAGCTGCTTGTAACTGCGATTTGCTGAAACCGAACTTCATGCTGTAAGAGTTCTTGCGTACATCGCATAAAACTTTTACGTCATATGCTATCAATTTATTGATATATTCTTCAAGGCTCAAGCCTTCGTAACCGATTGTATAAAGAACTGTTTTGCTCGACTGTGGTCTTGCTTCAACTACTTTTCTATATTTATCCGCAGAGAGCATTGCTTCCGCTACCACACTATTGATAGCCAACTCAGGGTATTTTTCGTAAGTGATGCGAATTAGCCCATCACTTGTCTTATTACCATAAATCTGCTTGATATAGCGAATCGCATGACGGTCCTGCTCTTTAATCACTGTCATATAGGATTCAGAATCAGTCTTTACCCAATCATTGCACTGCAATACTACCTGGTTGTATTTAGCCATGGTTTGCAGGTCGGCTTTCGCCTGAAATGAATAACAACCGTATTTGTAGGGAACAAAATGGAAATCTGGCTTTTGCTGGTGTTTACTGACCAGCAATAGCAACTTTTGCAGGCTTATTTTATCGAGTCGGTTGTCAAAAGCCTCCAACAATGCCAACAATATTTTCCGGCGATAATACATACCGCAAAGTTAAACAATCTGAACCTTTGATTTATATGATTTCTGGATTACCTTGATCTTTTTGATGAAATTTCCCGTTTATCAGGCGTTTAAACTCTAAGCTCTTAGAACCAAAATTAATAAGCAAACCTACTTCCAAATCGTAAGCTTCCAGGTAGTTTATGGCTTGCGCCAAATGAACGTCCTCAAGCTTTGATAATGCTTTAAGTTCTACAGACACGATGCTCTCTATTAAAAAATCGACTCGTCGGGTTCCGATTTGTTGGCTTTTATAATAAATCGGCATTTCGTGCTCTCTCGAAAATAAAACTCCAATATCTGACATTTCAATTTCCAATGCTCTTTGATATATTACTTCCTGAAATCCATTTCCTAAGGCAGAATGTACGGCCATTGCACAGCCAATAATTTTGCCTGTTAAATCAGAATATTTATATTTTTCAGTTTGCATATTGTCTCAACTTTAATATCGTCTATCCTCTGATTATAATAATCAATTTAATCATTTAATCCGTTAAATCAAAGGTTCAGACACCCTCCACAATCTTTATCTCCTCCTCCGTTAACCCGTACAACTGGTAAACAAGACGGTCAATCTCGGATTCGAGGGGGGTGGTGTCGGAATTGGGGTCTGATTTCTTTATTTTGATTATTTCATCAACCAAATTTGCTATTTCAATTCTGTTGGTTGTTGAGACAGCAATAGGAATTTGACCGAAATATTTCCAAATCAATTGATAACCATTCTGAATAGCTGTGCAATATTTTGAAATAAGCCACCATCCCATTTTTGAGTTAAGCAGGCCTACTAAGAATTTGTCATCTCGCGGAATAATCCACATTGAATTATTACAATATTGGTTACTGTCATCATAGATAAAACAAGGTTTTACTTGCAACACCTGATACATGATTTTGGGTTTCTCAAACTCATGATAATAATCACAGGCTCTCAATTCCCACCAAAAATCACCCTTATCTCCACGTTTTTCAGCTTTATCTTCAAACTGCATCAAATGTCTTGCTATTGCCGGAAATGATTTCATAAACCATCCCCAGGCATCATCATAAGGCATTACGCCATATCTGGGCGTTGGCTCATCAATGTGCTTTGGATTGTCAGAAGGCAAGTTTCTCTTAATTGTATATCCTTTGGGGATTAATATCAACCAATTTTCGGCTTTCAAACTTGAATAAGTTTTGATATTCCTTCCTTGCAGAAACGGTTTTATCAAAGCTATTGAATTCTTATCCTCGGAAATTAAACGATCTTTTATCTCACTATTTATTAGAAAAGCCTCAGTAAGTCCAGTTAGAATACCTCTAAATGAGCTGCCATCTATATATTCAGAAAGGCTAACTGATTTTGACCTTATCTTTGTTAACAAATTTTGTTCAGATTTTGAAGAAACAACCCAAGTTTCAGTACTCAAGTCAGAAATATTCATTTCAACACTTATAGAATTGGTGTATTGGTCAAAGGAACTGATAGACTGCAGGGTTTTGACGACAATAGATTTATATATGGCGCATTTGACATTTTTTGAGGCATTCAAAATGCAAGGATAGGTTGTTGCCTCATCGAATACTTGCAAATCGCCAAAATCAACAATTGATTGCAAATTATTATTCAGAAAAAATTGACGCAAAGGTTTACCATAACCAGCTTGCATCCATTTGTTTGGCATGATATAACAAAATTGTCCTGACTTTTTAAGTACATCAAATCCCCTTTCCACAAAGAACACATACAAGTCTGCTGTTCCTGAATAGGTATTGAAATTATCCTCCAAATAACTCTTTTGGTTCTTAATATCTTCCTGCCTGATATACGGCGGATTCCCAATCACCACATCAAACCCCACGAAATCGCCCTCTTCGTTCAGTACTTCGGGGAATTCGAAACGCCATTCGAATGCATTTTCGTAAATCTTGTTGCTGCGTATTTCTTCGAGCTCGGCTTCGAGGGTGGCCATGGTATCGGTGGCGATCTTCACCTGCTTGTCCCAGAGGGTTTTCTCGGCCTTGGAGCGGTCGTAGAGGGTCGTTTGGGTGGTAAGGGCAAACAGTTCGCCTTTGGCCTTGTTGAGCTTGATGAGGCGCTTGTCGTTGGTGGCTATCTCGCTTTCGAAATCGTTTTTGATTTTGGCAATCAGTTGTTCCATGGAGCGCTTCTCCTCTTTGCTCTGCGCATTCCGGTAGGTCATAACCGCAATGCGGTAGCTGTCGATGGTCCATTTGCTGCTTCGGAGCGCCTTTTTGAGGTCGGCATCGAGGGCATAGCGGCTGATGAGGGAGTTTCCGCATTTGATGTTGATGTCGATGTTGGGGAGGGTTTCGAGCTCTGGTAGAGGAGACGACCAGCCGGTCGTCTGTACATCTCGTCCGGGCACATTTACAACTGTATCCGGGGATTTGTAATAGGCATTCTTGAGGAGTTCGATCCAAAGGCGAAGGCGGCAGATCTTGACTGAGTTGGGGTTGATATCCACCCCAAAGAGGCAGTTCTCGATGATGGTTTGCTTCTCGTGGAAGAGGGTCTCCTGGATGCGCTGGCTCTCCTTGCTTTTGGGATTGTAGCCAAAGAGCCCGCCATCGTCGTCGGTAACAATCAGTTCGTCGTTTTCGACCGTCACATGGTAATCGCGGAGGGTCATTCCTTTCCTGTCGCGCAGGATTTTGAGCTCGCTTTTGATGGCGATGATTTCGTTGAGCGCCGAAACCAGGAAGTGACCCGAGCCAACTGCAGGATCGCAAATTTTCAGGCTGTTGATCAGGTCATTGGCCTGATCTTTGGTAAAATCGGGTCCGATTGCATCGTAAACATCATTGATCGACTGGCAGTCGTTTTGGCTAAAGCCGGGAAGATTTGCTTTGCTCCCATCCGCCTGCTGAAGCCGGCGGCTATTGATGGCATCGTTGAATTTTTGGACTACCGCCCTGCGGATGGTCTCCCGGCACATGTACATCGTGATGAATCCGGGTGTAAAAAAGGAGCCATCCTTGTATCCGTTGATTTTTTCGAAGATCAATCCGAGCACGGAGGCATTGATTAGCCGTTTGTTCTCCTCCTGGATCTCCTCGCTGCCCTCGCTGGCGAAATCGTAAGCGTTCAAGAACTCGAACAGGTATTCGATGGTAAGCAGTTCGCCTGTTCTCTTGTTGCCGGCGTTGTCTTTGATCACGGTGAAAGAGAGCATTGGCAATTTAATGTCTTTCAGCTGACTGATAAACAAACAGGTGTGTTCGACCTCCGTCGGCTCGAAAAGGGAGCTGTTGAGATAGGGAACATTGGCAAACTGTTTCTTTACCTCGTCGCTGCGTTCGCTGGGCCTGCGTGCAAGCACGGAGAAAAACAGGTTGTTGAGGTCGTCGAAATTCTGAACCCTTTCCTTGTGGAGAAAGGCAAAGGACTTGTCGCCTTTGTGATATCTGATCAATTGCGCTTCAAGCAATTTGAGAAAAAGAATCCTGTTCATCCAGGTGATGGACAACTCCAATGCCACATTAAACAATCTTTCGGCATTGTTTTCGCCGAACTGGGAAGGTTTTTCGAGCCGCGAAATCTTGTCCAGATTGTCGAGTTGGAAGATGGCGCTTTCGAGGAGCGAAGCGGCATTGCGTTCTCCCTCCTTCTTGCGTTGAATGAGCTTTTTGCCTCCTTCCTTGGTTTCCGTCAGGCCGATGATGTGCAGAAGCTCCGTGTAGAAGCTCTTGTCGAGGCTGTTGCTGTCGTTGGCAAAAGGCAGTTTCAGCAGGTGCTCGGGCGACAGCAGTTTATAGAGCGCAATCAAGGTATTGTCGTCCTTTTTGTCTGCGTTGCGCAATGGCTTGTCGTAATCCCGGATATCGAAATGGGTAAAAGTTATTTCGTGTTCGAGGGCTTCAATGGCAGGCCGGGCAATTTCCCTGTAAAAGAAATCGGTGGTATTGCCTGAAAGTCGTCCCTCTTCAAAATCGACAAACTGTTTGACAAGGCTTTTATTTTGGGCAAAAGTCTTTTCAAATAGTGTCGCATCGAAGATGAACCATTCGTAAATATTGGTGGCGACGAGGTGTTTGATTTCGAGGTTCTTCGCGGCAATTCGTTCCCGCAAATAATAGAGCACCAGTTCCTGGAAAGCCTTGTTGTTGATGTTCCCTTTCGAAATCATCTCCGATTTGTTCGTTGGCTTCTTTGCCTCAACTACCACACCGACGGTACTCCCCGGATTGAGCGAGTTATGGATGACCATGTCGTTGCGCCCCTTGGTATTGATGAAATGGGAGGCGCCATACCAGGTGTTCTTTAAAAAATCGGAAATCAAATTTTTGTGGAATTCTTCCGATTCGGATTCGTTGATTTTGTCGAGTAAACCAATCAAATTGGTTTTGAACAGTTCAATTTCTTTCCTGTTGGTCTTTACCTTCAGAAATGCTTTGTTCAGGGCTTTCCGCGGGACAAGTAAGTTAAGTTCCATTGATGATGAGCATGGGTTTGGGTTCGATAAATGTACGAAGAAAGATGCAAAGAATTTTCGATTTTCAATTTTGGATTTTCGATTGCCGAACCCTAAGCAAAGTGATCCCTAAGCAGAGCCGAAGGGTTGAAGGGCGGCATTGAAACGATGAAACGGGGAAACGGAGAGGCGGTCCCTGAGCGGAGCAGAAAGGCATTATCATCATCTGATCCTTCCGTCCGACATCAAAATATATCCTTCATCCTGATTTGTAGGCAGACGATTGTTTCACTTTATTCGCTGCCTCCCGGTTGCACCGGGGGTTTTGCACAGGCAACCCTGTCAGGGTTGAAAAACAAAGTTGATTCATATCTTTTCATCCTCACACCAACTAATTAGCACATTTTCACATTAGCACATTAGCAAATTATCAGAACCTGTAGTTGAGCCCGAGCGTGAACAACTCCTTAAACTGCCATTTGGCTTTCTGTTCGATCACAACCCCGTTCTCATCGGTGATGGGAAATTTGACGTTGTAGTCATAAATTACCTGGGTATTGATTCTTGTGTTGATATGCCTGGAAAGTTGCAACACGAGCGTTTGCTCCCAGTCCACATTGAATTTCTGGAAAGGGAAATTGTAGTTGTTGAAAATCTCAGCCCTGGTGTCGTAGAACATATCGTCCTTGATCTTGTAATGCCAGTTCATTTTCACAAACATACCGGGTTCCCAGAGTCTCGTTTTTCCCGGCTCCAGCCCGTAATTCGCAGCTTTGATCAATGCCGTATCCTTGACAACGGTGGTCTTGGAGGTAAAAGGGGAAAGCAAAAGGGAAAAATTCTTATTGGGCTTGAAATCCATACCCAATGAGAAGGTCAGGTAGGCAGGCGCCATAAAGGCCGAAATAGGATGTACTTTATCCGGATAGGCGTAACCCAGCGCCATCTGCGTCCTGAAATCTGATTCAAAGGAGTAGTACCATTTTTTAATTGCCGAGTAACCCAATCTCGACTGAACCTCCAGTTTGTCATCATTCTTTTCTATTCCCCTTGATTTGGAAGTAAATGTGCCCAGCCTGAATTCGACTGAATTTTCCCAACTGACATGTTTCTTGCTGTAATTGGCAATGTATTTCCCGATAACCAGCATGGATAGCGAACTTTCGCCTCCCTTGGCCCAATTGGAAAGGGCCGTCTGGGTAAAACCGATGGTCCCGGTACCAAGTAATTTCCAGGGTAGCGGATCAATGGTCCGGAGGTTGAACTTATGCAAACTGCCATCCGGTTTTTTGTAACTGAAGGTGATCTCTTTCTTCTGGGATTCTGTAAATCTCAAAAACTTTACTCCATCGTCAATCACCAATCGCAGCCCTCCTTTGCCATTGTTGTAGAGGATCACACTGAGCGAATCATTTTGTTCATTCTTCAGGAAAATTCGTGTGGGAGACATCGCGTGATTGGCCGTCCATATTTTGGACTTTGCACCTTTTGCGTTGGTAACGATAACCAACGAAGAATCTGAGGCAGCCCGATCCGTGAGGAAACGGAGGGCCATTCGGATGGAGTCGTTCACTTTCGTGATTTCAGACTCGTTGTAATTGTTTAATAACTCCCTGTTTTTGGCAGTCAGATAATCCCTTTTCCGCGTGGCTGCATCGGAAGAGAGCCGGTTGATGAAATTATCACGGTAGCTCTGCATCAGGGAATCCCTTCGATAGAACAGAATCGAATCGTTGTACGATTGTCGTGTCCAGATGAAAAGCCGCGTCCTGAGGGTATCAATCTCAGCTCCTGTTGCATTGGCAGGAAGTCTGATACTTCCCCAACCCTTGTAAAATTTGCTTATGAATGCGGCTGGCAAATTCCTGTCCATGGTGACAAGCAATTGTTGCGGATCTCCTGAAGAAATGACTGGCGCTTTTGCCAATCCGTCCGCGAGATAAGCATCCGGGACCTGTATCAATGTTTTACGTATGCTGTCCGCGACGGTTTTTCTCCTTCCGTCAGACAATCGATCGATTTCTTCTGTAAAAAGATAACCGGTGACCATTCTTTTATTGGGAACATTCTCCGCTTTGCGGCTAAAAATAACAGGGATGGAGTCGTTTCCGAGCAGATGTTTCATGTTGACAACAACTGTGTCAATCGGGTCATCCTGAGCATAATCCATGACGCCCCTGATTGAATTCTGATAGGATTCATTGGTCATAAACCACTCGCCGGAACCATTAAAAACCTTTTTTACATAGGAAATACTCCAGGAAAGTGTATCCTGAATGGGAGCCGCATTTTTAGATTTACGTTCGCCGGAAGGTGAATATCCGATAGCAAAAACCGAAAAATGCGCACAGATTAACGCACTGAATATCAGCGTATAATAATATTTCTTGAGTGTCATAAAACTGTTAATAGTTGACTCGAATCGTGACGTGCAAGATACAAAAATATCGATATTGAGTCAATTTCGCCAGGCCTCTCTTGCAACAAAGGCACGAAGGCACTAAGATTCACAAAGGATATGTGCCAGTCAATCATATCTTTGTGCAACTTTTAGTCTTCGTGTCTTGGTGGCGATTTAACCTACTTTACTATTCAGGCTAAATTGAGCATTATACGGTCTTTCTGTAGCGCCAAACAGCCAGTGAGAACATGATCAGTCCGTAAACAGACATGCTAATCAGTTCCCTGGTCATATCCAGAAGCCCGGAGCCCTTTAGAACAACATTCCTGATAATCCGGATCAGATAATAAAGCGGATTGATTATATCCAGTTTCTGTGCCCATACTGGCATGCTCTCGACAGGTGTGAATAGACCGCTCATGATGATAAACACGATCAGAAAGAAGAAACTAACAAACAGGACTTGCTGTTGTGTATCAGAGATGGCCGAAACAAAGAGGCCAATGCTCATCACCAGAAACAGGTAGACGGATGTGAAGACATACAAAGTCAGAATATTCCCTCTGAAAGGGAGCGCAAAGACCACTTTTGCTACAAGCAATCCAAAAGTTAGGTCCAACAGGGCAATGATCAGAAATGGAATCATTTTCCCGATGATAAAATGATATTTTTTGATGGGCGTGACATTCAACTGTTCAATGGTCCCCATCTCCTTTTCCCTGACCAGATTAAGCGAAGAGAGGAAGAGTCCGATGACGGTAACAAGTATCACCAGTATGCCGGGAGCCATATAAAACTTAAAATTCAATTCAGGGTTGTACCAGTATGCCGGAATCGCAGCTATCTGCTGTGGAGGATTGAATTTGGGCACTCCCATCATCTCCGCCCTTATTTTCTGGTTGTAACTGCCAATTACGGTCTGCAGGTAAGCATTTGAAAGTTCCGCTGCTGAACCGTTGATGGCATCTACAAGTATCTGAACGGATGCCTCGTCTTTTCTTTTCAGATCCCTTTCGAAGCCTTGCGGGAAGGTAACGACAACATCCGTGGATCCTTTTAGCAGGATTTTGTCCGTTTCGGCAGGAGAAAGTTGAGCGCGTGTAACATGAAAAAATGTACTTGCCTCGAATTTGGCAGTCAAACGGGTGGTTGTCTCACTCAAATCAAGATCCACTACCGTGATGTTCACAGATTTCATCTCCATGGTAGCCGCGTAAACGAGAATCAACATCTGTATCACCGGCATCAGAAAGATGATGGGCAGCATGGCCTTGTTGCGAAATACCTGGATAAACTCTTTTTGAAGCAGATATAATATAGTTCTCATGGGATGTTTATTCTAATCTTAATTTAAATTTTCGGATACTTAGCACCAGGAAAAGAGTAGTCATCGCACTTAATATCAATACATTTGGCCATATATATTCAAGCCCGTTTCCCTTGAGCATGACCTGCTTGATAGCGTCAATAAACCAACGGGGAGGCATGAAATTGCTGAGAATCTGCAGCACTTCAGGCATATTCTTGATTGGAAATATAAAGCCCGACAGAAGCATGGTGGGCAACATCAGGGCAAATCCAGAAATGAACATCGCTACCTGCTGACTGTTGGCCACCGCAGAAATCAATATCCCAAGTGACAAGGCCATTGTAATATAGAGGATGACCAAAAACGCTAAAACGAAAAGGCTTCCGCGGATCGGTACCCCGAAAACCGTGTTCCCAAGAAAAACCACAATACAGGCGTCAATGATTGAAAGTATAAGGTAGGGCGCTACTTTCCCAAGGACAATCTGGTATGCTTTCAAAGGCGATACGAGCAAGATCTCCATGGTTCCCATCTCTTTCTCGCGAGCAATGGTGATGGAAGTCATCATGGCGGATATCAGCATCAGTATCAGCGCCATGGTCCCCGGAACGTACATGAAGGCACCCACCATGTTTTCGTTGTAAAGCATCCTGACCTCGCTTTTTATCTGAACCGGAATGGTGAACCCTGCATACTTTTTCTTGGTATAATCCTGGACGATGGCATTTGTATAATTGTAAAGCATCTGGGCCGTATTGGGATCGGAGGCATCTGCAATTACCTGGATATCTGCCTTCCCTTCCCTTTCAAGCTTTTGTGCAAAATTCCGCTCAAAGACCACTACCTGCTTGACATCTCCTTTTTTAAAAATCGGATCTATCTCGCTTTCCTGTATCAGGTTGGCATCAAGCCTGAAATAACCAGAAGATAAAAGCTTATTTTTAATCTCACGAGTAACATTATCATTGGAATGATCCAAAAATGCAATCCTGGCATCCTTGATCTCCGTCGTAATGACATATCCAAACAACATTAGCTGAATGATGGGAATACCAAATAGGATCACCATCGTGCGTGGATCCCTGAAGATATGGGTAAACTCTTTCTTGACAAATCCAAAAAGTTGATTCATTATTTCTGATGAATTATAATTTGTTCATTTTTAATCCAGTGCCTAAAGTGAACTAAAGTGCCTAAATTGCCTAAAGTACTTCGCTACTTTGAGCATCTGTTCGGAGTCCTCCACTTTATTAACTTTAGTCACTTTAGTTCACTATAGGCACTTCTTCATTCCTTATTCCTGGCAATCTTCAAAAACACACCATCCATGCTATCTGCTTGGAATTCAGATTTTAGCGCTGCAGGCGTGTCGAGTGCTACAATTTTACCTTCCGACATGATGGCTACCCGGTCGCAGTATTCGGCCTCGTCCATGTAATGGGTCGTAACGAAAATTGTGATGCCCTGATGGGCTACTTCATAGATCAAATCCCAGAATGTTCGGCGGGTCAAAGGGTCTACGCCCCCCGAAGGTTCATCCAGAAAGACCACTTTGGGACTATGAAAAACCGCCAGTGAGAACGCTAGTTTCTGTTTCCATCCAAGCGGCAAGCCTCCTACAAGTTTGTCCCTGCTATCTTCCAGGTTTAGTTTCTTCAGGAGTTCGTCCGTTTTTTCTAGTCTGACTTTTCTGCTGATGCCATAGATACCTGCATACAAACGTATATTCTCATAAACTGTCAGGTCCTCATAAAGCGAGAATTTCTGCGACATGTATCCGATATTCCTTTTAATCTTCTCCCGTTCATGGTAACCATCGAAACCTGCCACCTTCAACTCTCCCGAGGTCGGCTCCAGTAATCCACAGATCATGCGGATGGCGGTCGTCTTGCCGGCCCCATTGGCACCCAGGAAACCAAATATTTCTCCCGGATAAACATCAAAAGTAAGGTGGTCGTCCGCAACAAAACGGCCGAATTTCTTGACAAGGTTTTTTACCTCTATAATAGGCGCTCTTAATTGACAATTGACAATTGACAATTGACAATGATTGGAATCGGTCAATTTAGTATTTTGAGCCATAATGTTCTTTTGAAGTTTTGACGATACTTACGAGTAATCGAATCAATTCTTTGCAGTCCTCCAGCAATGATAATATTGTGCTTTCTGCATTATATTCACTTTCTATAAGTAACATCAGCCAATATTCTGTTTCATTTGCTTCTTTGAGGGCAATATTCATTTTATTGATAAAATCAGCCTTTGATTGGGAATGCTCGGCTTCTTTGACCAAAGCTCCGATTGCAGTTCCACTTTTCAACAATTGTTTTGAAAGTATAAACTCATGCTTTTCTCCGATAAGCCAATTAGAAATTTTAATTATGCTTAACGCAAACCTAAACGACTTCTCCATGACAATATTATCTTTCATTTCACTCCTGTCTTGCGTTTTTAAATTATCAATTGTCAATTGTCAATTGTCAATTGTCAACTTTTTGCATTAATTCCATGAACACATCTTCAATAGAAGCTGATATTTCGTCAACTGAGACATTTTGCTGTCCTTTCGCCATCAAATATTTCCTGATCGAATTCTCGTCCATATCCTTTTGACCACAGGTTACATGGATGGTATCCCCAAAAGAAAATACAGAATCGACTCCCTTGAGTTGTTTCAAAAGATTGACAGTCTCGAACCTTTGTGCCGTGCTTTCTATTTTGACGCTCAAGAGTTTTCTGGAGAAGCTGTTTGTAATATTTTTTGGCGTATCAACGGATAAGACATTTCCGTTCTGGAAAAGGGCTACCCTGTCGCACAGATTGGCCTCATCCATGTAGGGTGTGGATACCATGATGGTAATTCCCATCTTGCGCAGATTGTTGAGCATTTCCCAGAACTCCTTCCTGGAAACCGCATCCACACCCGTGGTCGGTTCATCCAGAATCAGCACTTTGGGCGCATGAATCAGGGCGCATGAGAGTGCCAGTTTTTGCTTCATACCTCCCGACAGTTTGCCGGCGGGCCGGTTTTTGAAAGGCTCAATCTGACTGTAAATGTCCTTGATCAGGTGATAATTTTTCTTCACCGTACCACCGAAAACGGTGGCAAAAAATTGCAGATTTTCCTCAACTGTAAGGTCCTGGTAAAGTGAAAATCTGCCCGGCATGTAACCCACCATCAAACGGATCTTGCGAAAATCGGCAACAACATCCAGTCCGTCGAGTGAGGCAAATCCCTTATCCGGGAGCAACAAGGTAACCAGGATGCGCATCAGCGTCGTTTTGCCTGCACCATCCGGACCTATCAGCCCAAAAAGTTCACCCTTTTCAACTTCAAGCGATATCCCTTTCAGGGCTTTCAGGTCGCCGTAGCTTTTTTCTATGTTCGCAATTTTTATCATGAGTGGTTCAATCAATGAACTTTATCTCTCCGGGCATCCCTATTTTCAGTGATCCGTCGTTCGGAACCCTCACTTTCACTGCATAAACCAACTTAACGCGTTCAACCTTGGTCTGGATAATCTTGGGCGTAAATTCCGCCTCTGAAGCGATCCAGGAAACGGTTCCCTCCATGGTTTTGTTTTTGGTTGCAGTATCATCAATGATCACTTTCACCTTTTGACCGATTTTGAGATGTGGCAATTGATCGCCACTAACATAAACCCTTAGATTCAGGGAGGAGACATCTGCAATCCTGCAAAAGGATTGACCCTGCCCAACCAGTTCGCCGGCCTTCTTGTATCTTTCCAGAACAAGCCCATTGATAGGTGACAGAATGTGGCACCTATTGATTTTATCCCGCAATTGTGCCAGTTGGGTAACAATCACCTGCATTTCAGCTGAAAGTTGCGTTTCCTGTGATCTGATATTGCTGACCTGCTTGTTAAACACCTCCATGTTTCCTGTCACATCGTCCATCTGTTTCTGGGTAGCGGCGCCGTCTTTCAGCATGTTGGCAATCCTGACCTGGTCCTTGTCAAGGTTCTTCTTTTGCTGATCAATCACTGCTATTTGTGTTTTGACACTTTCCTTCCGGGCAAGAACGGTCTTCGTTTGCGATTCCAGCTGACTGATCTGCAATACAAGTGGTACCGTATCGACTGTTGCAATTTCAGCTCCTTTTTGGAGGGTCATGCCTTCCTCAAAATTGCAACTAAGCAGTTTTCCTGCAATTTCAGAAGAAACCAGCTGATCATCCGCTTCAAAATTTCCAAAAGCATCCGAAGCATTCTTCTGATTGTTGCAGGAGAATATTGCCAACCCTAGAATCAATCCAATCATCCAATTCATTTTACCAGTTCTCATAGTTTTCATATCTTTTGTTCATTTATATTTTCAACTTTCTTCATTTGGTCATTCCATTTCCCAGGTTCACAGATTCACGCTAAAATCTCAGCATGTAAATTTCCGCCATTGTCGAATCGTCGAATTATCTCATTGTCTCATTATCCTAGGGCTTTCCCGTCAGAGTATTATAATTGGTAATGGCATAAAACAGTTGCACCTTATGGCTTTTCTGGTTGACAGAAGCCTGGGTCGCAGCATTCAGGTCGATCACATAATCTGCAGATGTGATTGCGCCGTTTTCTAGTTGCAAGGCAGAGCTTTTAGCAATTTTTGTTCTCAAAGCCACAAGTTCTTCATCAATCTTCAGCAACTGGTCAGCCTTCTTAATGGCCTCATCCGCCTTGAACAGGGAGATTGAAAGGTTTTGGTCGAAAGATGCCTTCTGACTTCCAACCATTTCTTTCTGAACATCCAGGATTTTTCTATTTCTGGATGTTTGTTTCCAGTCGAGGACTGTCCACGAAACCCCCAATCCGACCAGATAATAAGGATCAAAGGAGTTTTTGAGCATATTGAGTCCGGGTTTGCCGTAACCGGCCTGCCCGAAACCAAAGACCTTCGGATTCCTGGCTTTCAGCAACAGTTGTGAACTTTGATCTATTTTACTCCCAAGTAAATCGAAGTACCTGATCTCCGGGCGTGAAATTTCATTGCTTTTTTCATTTCTAATTGGTTCCAGGAGTTTGGTTTCCTCGTTCAGTTTCTGATTAATCAGAATACCCAATGATCCAAGACCCGAGAGTTTTTCAGCATGAATGTCACTGATCTGCTGATCCGTCAGTAACCTTTCCGCCTTCAGAATATCCAGATCCCTCGAAGTTACCATACCATTCCTGAAACCAGACTCCATCACCCTTATGCGCTCGTCGAGCACAGATCTTTTCAGTTTCATCACCTCCTCATTTTCACTCATCAGTAAAACGGTAAAATAGAGTTGGTTCACCTTCTCATGCAGGGAGTAAATCTCAACCTCAAAATTCTGCAGGTCAGCAGCCAGTCCCGATTTTTCGACAGACTTTCCGGCGCTGGTTAAACCGCCGTCATAAATGGTCTGTTTGACATCCAGGTAGGCCTTGTACTGATCCTTCGAAGGCGAAGTGATATTGACTCCGGGAATAGAGACGTTCACCTTCGTTACTTCGCTCTGATACGTAGCCTGTCCATTCAGATTTAATTGCGGATTCCAGGCTACATCAAAGTTTTGAAGTTTGAGATCGCTGATCTCTTTTTGCCGCTTCGTATCCGACAATTTCGGGTAATTTTCCCGGGCCAGCCTGTAGCAATCTTCCAGGTTAATGGTACCCACCTGTCCGAATGCCATTCCGGCATTAAATAATAAGAGTAAAATCAATATTCGTCTCATTTTGCTTTTAATTATTAGTCTTTCAATAATCTTCTAGTTATCATATAAGCTGTTAGCCGTTAGCTATTAGCTGTTGGCTATAAGAACATTTTGTCAATATTTGAGTTTCAGTCCGATCCTTTTCCGTTCGACTCCGCTCGGAGACCGGTTCACAGTTTCTCCGTTTCACGTTTCCTTTTCACAGTATGACAGGAGTTCCATTCGCCCATCTACTCCTTGATTCGTCATGTCGTCCACTCGTCCCAGTCATCCCAGTCATCCTCTTCTAACAGATCATGGCCTGTTTGATAAAATATGTTATCACTACTCTTCGCTCCCTGAGAAACTCATCATATTTTACCGGATCATTTTTAAAAAGTTTCCGTTGAAACAAGGGTCGGCCAATATAGGGCATCACAATCATTCCAATCAGGTTTGCAAACAGGTGAGGGAAGGTAATCTGCCTGATCGTTCCTGCTTCCACTGCCTTGTTGATCATTTTTTCAACCAATTCAAAATCCAGACCCTTATCTGACATGAATCCTGATAGCTGATCAGGATCACGATTAATCTCCCTGATCACAAACTGTGGTAAAAACGGATTCCTGAACATGAATGAATCATATTCAGCAACTACTGCCTCAATTTTATCCGGCAAGGAACCTTCACCCTTGAAAATTAAAATCAGCCCTGGTATTAGCTTGCTTAATATCCCATAGAAAACCTCCTTAAAAAGCTGCTCCTTGGAATGAAAATAGTAATGGAGCAGAGCTTTGTTAATCCCGGCTTCATCAGCAATTTCCTGCATTCGCGCGCCATCCATCCCCTTCAGGATAAATACGTCATTTGCCGCCTGGATAATCTTCTCTTTGGTCGTGTCTGAACTCATCCAATAAATATTTCGATGCAAATTTAACCATTTGGTTAAACTATTTGGTTAAAAATCAAAAATATTTTTCAAAATTTTTCTTTCTGACTTATTGTCTCCCGATAAGGTCAAAGAAATCACCGAAAAACGTTAAGGAATCACGAAATATGCTTCCTGTTTTCATCTGAGGTATCCTTGACAGACACTTTTTCAAATAGATGCTGTATATTTGGTTGGTAATCAACAAATGGATGGAATCAAAAAAAACATTAACCGGACTGTCTGATGCTGAAATAGCCGCCAGCCGTAAAATTCACGGGCCTAACCTTCTTACTCCTCCACCAAAAACCTCGGTCTGGAAGCTTTTTATTGAAAAATTTGAAGATCCGATCATCAGGATTCTATTAATTGCCGCGTTCCTTTCTTTGGGGATTTCCTTCGTGCACCATGAATTCGCGGAGACAATCGGAATTTTCTTTGCGATTCTTCTCGCCACAGGTGTTGCCTTTTGGTTTGAGTTGGACGCCAATAAAAAATTTGATCTGCTCAACAAAGTCAACGATGAAACGCTGGTGAAAGCAATCAGGAATGGAAATATAAGCGAAGTTCCGAAAGCCTCCATCGTTGTGGGAGATCTGGTACTTCTTTCTGCAGGTGATGAAGTTCCTGCAGACGGACAATTAATTGAAGCGGTTTCACTGCAAATCAATGAATCATCCCTGACGGGAGAACCTGTCATTAACAAAACCATCCAGGAAAGCGATTTCGATGAAGAGGCCACCTACCCCTCTAACATGGTTTACAAGGGAACCACAGTGGTAGATGGCCACTGCACTGCGGAGATTGTCAATGTTGGTGATCAGACAGAATATGGAAAGGTTGCCCACGAATCCACCAGGATGAGTGGCCAGGAGACACCCTTGAACAAGCAGTTGGATGCCTTAGCCAGGCTCATCGGAGTGGTTGGTTTCCTGTTGGCAGCGCTAACCTTTGTCGTTCTGTTTTTCAAGGACATCCATTCAGGTGCAACCGTAATGACCCTGGCTCAGAAAATTTCGACTACACTCGTAATTATCTCCATGATGATCGCGCTGGCAAAAGTTTGGGTACCCATTGCTTTTGATGGATTGGCATACATCAACCAAAAACTTAAAACTCCCGGTAGTATTGAAAACGGCAGCTGGCTCAGATGGATGCTGACAGGGTTATCTACATTCACCATTCTGGCAGCAATTGCGTGGCTTTTTGGCATCAATCTGACCCAGCCAGAAGCGTGGGTTTCACTGGTCACGGCAGGGAGGATATTATCTTACTTTATGGTATCCGTGACACTGATTGTGGTAGCAGTACCGGAAGGCTTACCGATGAGCGTTACCCTCAGCCTGGCACTAAGCATGCGGCGCATGCTGCAGTCCAACAACCTGGTACGGAAAATGCATGCCTGCGAGACAATGGGCGCCACCACCGTGATTTGCACCGACAAAACAGGTACCCTCACCCAAAATAAGATGCTGGTCCACCGTACCAATTTTTTTGGCATTGAGCCCCAGAAACTGTCCGAAAATGAACAGAGCGACCTTATCAGGATGGCCATATCCGTAAATTCGACTGCCTACCTTGACTTTACGGATCCAAACCATGTTCGTCCGATCGGTAACCCGACTGAAGCCGCTCTGCTATTCTGGCTTCACGACCAGGGCACCAACTACCTTTATTACAGGAATGAACTGGAAGTTATTGAACAGCTGACGTTTTCGACCGAGCGCAAATACATGGCTACCATTATCAGGACACCTGCAGGAAAAATGATACTTTTCGTCAAGGGAGCTCCTGAAATTGTTTTGGACCATTGTCAGTCAGTTCAGGTGAATGATCAAACCATGAAGGTTGACGGATATAAAAAGCAAATTGAGTCCCTGCTGACGGATTACCAGAATAAGGCCATGCGCACACTTGGGTTTGCCTATGAAGAAATTGAAGATGACAAGGATCGGATTGTATTGGGTAAGGTCAAAAGCTTCAATCTTCGTTTTATGGGCCTGGTTGCCATTGCAGATCCGGTCAGGCCAGATGTTCCTGCCTCCGTGGCAGATTGCCTGCATGCCGGGATAGATGTTAAAATTGTAACAGGTGACACTCCAGGTACGGCACGGGAAATTGGCCGTCAAATCGGAATATGGAAGGATGAGGATGGCGAGGAGCAACTTATTACAGGTATAGATTTTGCAGGACTTTCAGATGAAGATGCCCTTGAACGGGTAAGAAAACTGAAAATTATGTGCCGGGCCCGTCCGACGGATAAACAGAGGCTGGTCCAGCTCTTGCAAAGGACAGGTGCTATTGTAGCTGTGACCGGTGACGGTACCAATGACGCTCCCGCTCTTAATTTTGCCGATGTGGGTCTTTCGATGGGATCCGGGACTTCCGTTGCCAAGGAAGCGAGTGACATTACCCTCCTGGATGATTCATTCAAGAGCATTGCCACTGCTGTCATGTGGGGAAGATCATTGTACCAGAACATCCAGCGTTTTATCCTCTTCCAGCTTACCATCAACGTGACCGCACTTGTCATTGTCCTGCTGGGTTCAATTTTCGGGCGAGAAATGCCGCTGACAGTCACCCAGATGCTCTGGGTCAACCTGATCATGGATACCTTCGCGGCAGCTGCACTGGCATCATTGCCGCCCAACAATAAGGTCATGCAGCACAAGCCACGAAAGAATGATGATTTTATAATCACCAAACAAATGCGGAAATTCATCCTCACAGTTGGATTCATTTTTGTTGTTTTTCTTTTGGGGCTGCTTTATTTCCTTACGGATCCTGACGGAAATATCTCCCGTTTAAACCTGTCCAGGTTTTTTACTGTTTTTGTTATGCTCCAGTTTTGGAACTTATTCAATGCCAAAGCATTTTTATCGGGAAATTCGGCCTTTCAAGGATTGCATAAGTCTGTTGGATTCGTAATCACAGCAATCGTCATACTTGCCGGTCAGGTGCTGATTGTCACATTTGGCGGTGATGTTTTCAGAACCGTTTCCTTGACCATAAAAGAATGGATGGTTATCATTTGTTCTACATCTGTCGTCCTTTGGATTGGAGAACTGGGACGAATCTTTGCAAGGCTCAGGAATTAATGGAAAACTTAAAGGCAGTAATGACCAGACCTCAATCGAAAATCGAAAATCGAAATTCCAAAATTCGTTGATCCTGACGAAATGTCTATATTTGCGCCATGAATCTGCAATTAAAATTTCTGTTCGTTACGGCGCTTTTGCTGGGATGCCTGATATCAAGCGCCCAAACACAGGGTTTTGATGGAAATTCCGGTCAACAACGGTCTCCCTCCGGCAGCAGCCAGAAAAAAGCCAAGGTTGCAAAAACACGCAATGACTCCGTTATATTCAGGTTGCGGGAGTATAAATTAATAGACGATCTTTCCAGACCTGTGGAGGTAAAAGTTGATACCAGTGTTGTGGATTTTCATATTTACAATCCGATCTTAAAAAATTCAATTTCAGTCGAATCACTTGGAAACGTAGGAAATTCTTATCAATCTGAGGATTTTTTCCAAAGAAGAGAGACCGATCGTGATTTCCTTTTCCAAAAGAACTATTTCGATTATGGCTTGTGGCCCGGGGGAATCCATTTTTACGATGCGACCAAACCATATACCCTGATTACCTATGGACAGTGGTTTCAAAACAAACCAAAAGGCGAAACCCTGATGAAGGTTTTTCATACCCAGAATATCAACAAGCATGTTAACTTCGGATTCTGGTACAACTCAATAGGATCTTCGGGCAAATACCTTAATCAACAGTCCAAAGACAGAAGTATAGGCCTCTTCACAAGAGGAACCTTCGATCGCTACGACTACTGGCTAACTTTGGGAAGCAACAAATTTAACAATCAGGAAAATGGCGGACTTCCAAACCCGAAGGATATTGAGAACCCTGATATCAAGCCTGAAAACATAACGGTTTGGCTTACGGATGTCAATTCTGCCAACACCAATTTGTTCCTGGCACTGACACACCAGTACAAACTGGGTGTTTGGAAAGAGATGAAGGACAAAAAGGAAATATTTCAGCAATTCATCCCGAGAGTAGCCCTGGCGCATGTCCTGGACCTTCAGATATCAACAAGGGCTTTCACCGAAGCCGATCCTAATCCTTCCTACCTATATACCGACGACAGGGGGAATGTAAAATTTTACGGAACTGATCATGCCCCATACATCAACACAGTAGTGGGCACCGCTGCGGATCCTGCCACCAACGACAAATCCGGCCAAACTGTGCTGACCAACCGTTTTGTCGTAAAATTTCTGGAAGCTCCTGACAGAAAATACACTTTTGGCAAGCAGGTTTTCATTTCCAATGACATCGTTAATCTTTATTTTCCGCAGCAGGAACTCGCTGTAGATTCTGCCGGAGTGACACATCCGCCGGTAGGGTTAACACAGAGTCACGGCTATTCAAATACTTACATCGGTGGTTCAGCATACAGGAATGACGGTCATTTCCTAAGCTGGAAGGTTACAGGAAAGACCTGGATTCAGGGGCGCAATGCACTCGATTATGATCTTTCGGGAGAGCTGGTAAAACCTGTCAGGGCTAAAAAAGATACCTCAATGATCAGGATATTTGGAAAGATGTCGAACCGAACTCCTGACTATTTTTATGAGCACTATTATTCGAATCATTACAAATGGGAGAATTCTTTCAACAGGATCTATACTCTGAAAGCAGGCGCCACACTGGACAAACCTGGATGGAGACTCAAAGCCTCCGTCAACTACAGCATCATCAATAAGTACGTTTTCTTCAACGAAAAAGGGTTACCTGAACAGGCCAACACTGAATTCTCCGTTATGCAGGGAATGTTGAACAAGGATTTTAAATTTGGGGGATTAAACATTCGCAATTGGATTGTATACCAGCATACTACAACCAATACCTGTCTTGCCATTCCGGAAATAAGTCTCAGAAATTCGACCTTTTTCGAAAGTACGTACGCAAAGGTGCTTTATTTTCAGTTTGGACTGGATACCCGCTATGAAACAGCTTATTATGCAGATATTTATTCGCCTGCTACCGGAATGTTCTACCGTCAGACGTCAGTGAAAATAGGAGATTATGCCTGGGTGGATGCGTTTATCAACATAAAATTAAAAAGAACCGCATTTTATATCAAATATACCAACCTCGCCACCCAGTTTGTCAAGGGAGGATTCTATACTTCTCCAACCTACCCTGCTCCGATAGCTACTCTTTTGTTCGGGCTCTCATGGTCGTTCTACAACTGATTTTCACGATTGCAAATATCCACCAGTTCTGCCAGTATCATGGCAGTGGCACCCCAGATGAAATTTTTGTTGATTTCATAACCAGGTACCTCGAGTATGCCGGTCATTGTTTCCATTTCCTTATTACACCTGTATACCTCACTGGATATGTCTTCCAGCGAAATAAATATTACTTCAGCCACTTCGGAAGGATCCGTATGAATTTCCGGCCTTTCTGAAAGCCAGCCCACCACCGGTGTAATCAAAAAGCTACTGATCTGGACGTATACAGTACTCAATACTCCTGCAACTTCAACTGTTTCAGGATCAATACCAATCTCCTCCCGGGCTTCCCGTAAGGCAGTCTGTATGAGGTCTGCATCGAAGAGCTCTCTCCTCCCTCCCGGGAATGCAATCTGACCGGCGTGGTTCTTCATGGTGGAGGGCCTTCGTATCAGGCACAATTCAATGCCATCTACCGAAGGGAACAGCAAAATAAGAACGGCACTCTCCCTGTAATTGTCGGTTAATCCGGGCATCTGAAGCAACCTCCCGGGCGGAAGCATTTTAATGTGCGAACTGTTTCCCGGCAATCTGTTTCTCAGTTGCGATTTCAATTGTTGAAAAAGGGAATCCGAATACATAGCCAAAATTCAGTAATTGTCCATCCGTGACCTGATATCCCGCACATTCAGCTGCAGGTAGGTCTTATCCCGGTATTGGTTTTCGGTCACGGAGTAACATATATCAAATGGAAGAGACTGCCTGATCATATCAAAATGATTGGCAAGCGAAAATCCGATTCCTGAAAATCGGGAAGATGAACGGTTGGCCTCCATCAGGTCCAGTTTCACATGATCGTTGTTTTTACCCACCAGTTTGCTGGTCCCGTAATCCATCACATCCTCAGTAAGAAATACCGGAGTCATGTTATGTGGCCCGAATGGTTCGAATTGCTTCAATAGACGCAGAAATTTGGGTGAAAGGTCAGAAAGGGAAATTTTTGCATCAATGTCTATGGTCTGCCGCATCTGGTCAGGAGTAATCGAATCCCTTACAACCTGCTCAAAACGCCTGGAGAATTCGGCCACATTTTCCAACTTCATCGAAAGACCTGCCGCATACATATGCCCACCATACGATTCAAGCAGATCTGCACACTGACCGATCGCCTCATATAAATCAAACTCGCCGACAGACCTGGCAGAGCCTGTAGCAATGCCGTTGGATTCCGTCAGAACTACAGTTGGCCTGTAATAGTGTTCAGTTAACCTGGAGGCAACTATGCCCACGACACCTTTATGCCAGTCGCGGTTGTAAATTACTGTAGATTTTCTTCCCTCATAAAACTGACTCCCTGAAATTATCTCCAGCGCTTCCTGCGTAATATCCCTGTCGAGGGTCTTACGGATTTCATTGTATGAATTGATTTCAACCCCCAACTCCTCCAACTCCACCTTATCTTCAGCCAGTAATATCCTTACCGATTTTTTTCCATGTTCAATTCTCCCGGAGGCGTTCAATCGCGGACCAATTTTGAACACAATATCCTGTACTTTGATTTCACCGACGATGCCCGAATAGGTTATCAGGGTTTTCAAACCGGTTGATGGATTTGAATTCAGTTTCTGTAGCCCGAAAAAGGCCAGAACCCTGTTCTCGCCCGTTAGGGGAACAATGTCTGAGGCTATACTTACCACCACAAGATCCAGCAGGTCATAGGCAATTTCCTGAGGCAAATCGTGCTTCATACAGTATGCCTGTATCAGTTTAAATCCAACACCGCAACCTGAAAGGTCCTTGTAAGGATAATTGCAACCCGGTTGTTTGGGATCCAGGACAGCAACTGCGTCAGGAACCTGATCATCCGGATTGTGATGGTCGCAGATGATAAAGTCTATTCCAAGTTCCTTGGCATAGGCAATCTTTTCAACGGCCTTAATGCCACAATCCAAAACTACAATGAGGGAGATGTCTTTTGAAGCTGCGTATTCTACACCTATCCTGGATATCCCGTAACCTTCCATGTATCGGTCGGGTACGTAATATTCAATTTCGGAAATTCTTTTAGACAGAAAAGTATACATCAGTGCCACAGAGGTCGTTCCATCCACATCATAATCTCCGTAAACCATCACCTTTTCTTTTCTGTCGATGGCCAACTGAATGCGGTCGACTGCCTTATCCATATCCTTCATCAAAAAAGGATCGTGCAGATCGGTCAGCTTTGGACGGAAAAATGTCTTCGCTGCAGCAAAACTCTTTATCCCGCGCTGAACCAATAGATTGGCAATCGCCATATCTACGTTCAAAGCGGCCGAAAGTTGCTTGATATCATTGATATCAGCTTGCTCCTTCAGTTTCCAGAATTTCTGCATTTCGGTGCTGTTTCCTGCCGGTTAAGTAAATAATTTCTCAAATATACCTTTTTGACTCATAGCGACAAAGCCAAATGCAGGGGAAGGGCTAAATCTTTAGGAAGAATTTTGGACCCATAGTTTATTAAGTTTATATCAAGGCACTTATAATTTCCAAAAAATGGAGTTCCAACAATTGCAGTTCTCCTGAATCCGTTTAAAATTGAGCTGTTTCAAGCAAAAAAGAGGATATCTTTTCTTATCTTTGCACGTAATTTTCTCAACAACAACAGGACTATCAATTTAAGATGAGCAATATAGAGCTAAGCGAGCAGGAGCTGATACGAAGAAATTCCTTGCAGAAACTCCGCGATTTGGGTATTAATCCATACCCTGCCAACGAATTCAAGATCAATACCTCTTCCAGGCAAATTCTGGATCATTACAATCCTGAGGAGGGCAATTTCCAGGATGTGATCATAGCCGGCAGGCTGATGAGCCAGAGAATCATGGGGAAGGCTTCTTTTGCAGAACTCCAGGATGAAAGCGGACGGATCCAACTGTACATCAACCGTGATGAAATCTGTCCGGATGAAGACAAAACCCTTTACAATGAGGTTTTCAAAAAATTACTTGATATTGGCGATATCATCGGTGTCACCGGATATGTTTTCATTACCCAGATGGGTGAAACCTCTATCCATGTTAAAACCCTGACACTTCTCAGCAAGGCAATCAGACCCCTGCCGGTTGTCAAGGAAAAAGAGGGTATGTTATTTGATGCCTTTACAGATCCTGAGCAACGTTACCGTCAGCGGTACCTCGACCTGATCGTTAATCCGCATGTGCGGGAGGTCTTTGTCAAGCGTACCCGGATCATCAACAATATGCGGGAGTTCTTCAACGAGAAGGGTTGGCTTGAGGTGGAAACCCCTATTCTGCAACCAATCCCCGGAGGCGCTGCTGCCCGTCCGTTCATTACCCACCACAATGCACTGAACATGCCGCTTTATCTGCGCGTAGCCGATGAATTGTATCTGAAACGACTCATCGTTGGCGGTTTCGAAGGGGTTTATGAATTTGCCAAGGACTTCAGGAACGAAGGGATGGACCGCACCCACAATCCCGAATTTACCGTGATGGAAATCTATGTAGCCTACAAAGACTACAACTGGATGATGGAAATGACAGAAGAGATGATCGAACGCATCGCACTGGCCCTCCACGGAACCACAGAGGTCACAGTCGGTGATAAACAGATCAATTTCAAGCGTCCTTTCAAAAGAATTACCATGACAGACTCCATCAAGGAGTTTACGGGAATCGATATTCTCGGCATGGATGAAAAGTCCCTCCGGAATGCCTGCAGGGAAATAGGCGTCGAAGTGGACGAAACCATGGGCAAAGGCAAAATAATTGATGAAATATTTGGTGAAAAGTGCGAAGGTCACTACATTCAACCCACTTTTATTCTGGACTACCCTGTTGAAATGTCGCCCTTGTGCAAGAAACACCGCGACAATCCGGATCTGACTGAAAGGTTCGAGTTAATGGTCAATGGCAAAGAACTTTGCAATGCCTATTCCGAGTTGAATGACCCCATCGATCAGCTTGGCAGATTCCAGGAACAGTTGAGGTTATCAGAGAAAGGTGACAATGAAGCTATGTTCATTGATCTGGATTTTGTAAGGTCACTGGAGTATGGAATGCCTCCGACCTCAGGTATGGGGATCGGCATCGACCGTCTGACCATGCTGATGACCAATTCGCCATCCATTCAGGATGTCTTGCTCTTCCCGCAAATGAAACCTGAAAAACGGGCTGAGGAAGACTCCGCTGAGATGTTTGAAGCTCTGGGAATACCCACGGAATGGGTGGAAGTATTGCGCAAAATGAACTATAAGAAGGTTGCTCAACTGAAAGAGGTGAAAGCCTCCAAATTGTTCAACGACCTTTGCGGCTTCAACAAGAAAAACCAGCTCGGACTTACCAACCCGGGAATGGATGAGGTGACGAAGTGGTTAAACTAATATTTCACACCAATGACGGAAATCAGTGAGAAAAGCCGTGTTGCAATTATCGGCAGTGGAAGTTGGGCAACTGCGCTCGCAAAATTGTTGATGTACAATGTTCCTGAAATAAATTGGTATATACGAAATCAGGACAACATCGACCTTTTCAAAAAATTCAGACACAATCCCAACTACCTGCGTTCCGTTGAGTTTGATGTCTCTAAAATCAATTTCTACAACGATATCAATGAAATAGTCGAAGACTCTGACATCCTGGTTTTCGTCACACCTTCCGCCTTTCTTAGAGACACGCTGCGTCACATGACCGTGGAACTCGGAGACAAGTTCATCGTCTCTGCCATCAAGGGCATTATCCCGGAAGGAAACCTGTTTGTGGGAGAATTCTTCCATGAATTTTACGATCTTCCTCTGGAACAGTTTTGTGTCATCGCCGGTCCGTGTCATGCCGAAGAGGTGGCCAGGGATCTTCTCTCCTACCTGACCATCGCAAGTCCTGACGTCAAAAGAGCCCGTCAGTTTGCCCTTCTGCTCGAAAGCAACTCTCTGCGAACACATATTTCGGATGATATCTGGGGAACAGAATATTCTGCCGTATTGAAAAACATCATGGCCATTGCCGCAGGAATATCGCACAGTCTGCGCTATGGCGACAATTTTCAGGCGGTATTGATGTCTAATGCCATCCAGGAGATCAAACGCTTCGTGGATACCGTTCATCCGATCACCCGCGACATCAAGTCTTCCGCATATCTTGGCGACCTTCTCGTAACCGGATATTCCCATTTTTCAAGAAACAGAACCTTTGGAAGCATGATTGGGAAAGGTTATACCGTACGTTCTGCCATGCTCGAAATGGACATGATTGCAGAAGGGTATTATGCAACCAAATGTATCAAGGAACTCAACGAGACCTACCGCATCAATATGCCTATTACGGATACAGTTTACAATATCATTTACGAAAATATTTCTCCTGCCATCGAGATGAGGCTGCTTACGGAGTACCTGCGCTAAAGAACGAGGAAGGGACGGAAAGACCAATCGATGGGACGACTTGGACGAGAGGACGAGTGAGACTCCAAAAATGATGAAGCATAGACCGAGAGACGGGGCGAATGCGACTCCGGAGTTTAGCCGCATAGCGGCGAAATGTTGATAGAAAATGGATGCTCCACGGAAACACCGTCCGCATGCAAATGATCTGCAAAATCAATATCCAGATATCGGACGGAGGTAACAAATAAAGATAGAACGTTCTAAAAGCCAAAAGCTAATAGCTAATAGCTTAAATAACAAATAGTAAGACATTAAAACAACAAAAATGAAGAACATCGCATTAAACTTCGAAAACGTATACGGCATCGTACCTAAAGCCAAAATTGACAGTTTCAAACAACAGGCCGAGGCAGCCAACCTGACACTTCGCAAGAAAACAGGCAAAGGCAATGACTTTCTGGGCTGGGTAGATCTGCCCGGTGCAACCCCCGAAGCTGAACTTGCAGACCTCGAAAAAACAATCCAGAAACTGCAGGTCAAGCACCTCGAGATCTTTGTGGTCATCGGCATCGGAGGTTCCTACCTCGGATCAAAAGCCGTGATCGATGCCCTGTCTGACTCGTTTGCATCCATCAAGGGATCATTTGAAGCCCCATTGATTGTATTCGCAGGCCAGAATATCAGTGAAGATTATCTTTTCGAACTCCGCGATTTGCTTGACTCCAAAGACTGGGCATGCGCCGTCATCTCAAAATCGGGTACCACTACGGAACCAGCCCTGGCATTCCGCCTCCTGAAACAGGATCTGGAGGAAAAATACGGTATTGAAGAAGCGCAGAAAAGAATTGTAGCCATTACAGATGCCGAAAGGGGTGCTCTGAAAACACTGGCGAAGGAAGAAGGATATAAAACATTTGTGATTCCCGATGATGTTGGCGGCCGTTATTCTGTACTTACTCCTGTTGGCTTGCTGGCGATCGGTATGGCAGGATTTGACATTCGTGAACTCATCAGAGGGGCAAAGGATATGGAAAAAGCCTGCGAAGCAAGCGTTCCGTACGAACAGAATCTAGCCTGTCAGTATGCAGCAGCGAGGAATGCCCTTTATCAATCCGGCAAGAAAATTGAAATCCTTGTGAACTACAATCCAAAACTTCACTTTTTTGCCGAATGGTGGAAACAACTCTACGGCGAAAGTGAAGGAAAAGAAGGCAAGGGCATTTATCCAAGCAGTGTGGACTTTTCCAGCGATCTCCACTCCATGGGTCAGTACATCCAGGAGGGTGAACGAACCTTGTTTGAAACGGTTCTCTCTATTGAAGAAGTTAACAATGAAGTATTCGTTCCTGAAGACGAAGCAGATCTGGATGGTCTCAATTTTCTGGCCGGGAAACGTGTGGATGAAGTCAACAAAATGGCCGAACTGGGCACGATGATCGCGCATGTCGATGGTGGAGTGCCAAATATCAGGGTTTCAGTTCCAAAACTGGATGAATATTATCTCGGACAATTGATCTACTTCTTTGAACTGGCCTGCGGAATCAGTGGATATATTCTGGATATCAATCCTTTTGACCAGCCTGGCGTCGAGAGTTACAAGAAAAATATGTTTGCACTTCTGAATAAACCAGGTTTTGAAAAAGAGAGCAAAGCCATACAGGAAAGACTAAAATAGGCTGATATGGCGCAGATTAACCCTTTTCGTTCAAGAAAAACATTGGTTGGACTCCTTGTCCGACTAACTGTTTTACCGATTTTATTGGCTGCATGCTTTTCCGGACCAAAGGAAAAAAGCAGTGCAGCGGAAAAATCAGCGGCAGAAAAGGGAACTGTGATGGATGCGTTCAGACTCTCACAATTGACAGTACCACACAATGCTGCGTACAACAACATTCTGGATGATTTCAACAAGGATGATCTTCAAAACATCGACCGTGCGTTGACCATTTTCTCCAACAACCGGGCCGATTCTCTGAGCCGCGACTCCATGCTGATTACTTTTAACGAGTATATGACCTCTGTCATGCACGAATATTACGACAAGAGATTGATTGGCAACAGAGAATTGGGCGAACATTTCAGAAACAAGGAGGATCAGTCGGAGGCTCAGAAAATGATCGCTTCCCTCGCCTCGCATGGGATCAGCCTCAACTATCGCGACGGAGATTTCTACCTTGAACCCGACATATCTTTCGTTTATAGCCATCTTTTCAGGGTACTGACTGCAAGTAGTCGCGATTACCTGCAGACAAAGATCAATATTTCAAAAGGCTACATTCCGGAAAGCAACCAGTCCCTTTCCCCACCCGATTCACTGGCACATCAGATAATTGTCTGGGAAGATTTCATGATCAGGAATCCCAAGTACCTGCTGAAAGATGAAATTCAGTCACAGTATGTGGATGTACTTTCAGCCTATCTTTCCGGGAGTGAACAATTGCCCCTGTACGATTCAAATACAAAAATTCTGGATCCAAAATTCCATAGTTCCTATTTGAAGTACATGGAGGAATACCCTAACCGTGAAAGCACCAGGATTGTCAGGAAATACTACGATCTTCTTGCCTCAAAAGGGTTTAAATACAGCGAAGAACTGGACGCCTTCCTTTCTGAAGTCAATTTTAATCCTTCACAAAACCAGCAGTGAGCACAAAACCACTCAATAAACAATCCGCCAAACTGACACAGTTAACTGTTACAAAACAGTCACGACTGATGGAGTTCCTGATCGAACAGTTGAAAGGCAAAAGCCGTACAACGATCAAATCCATTCTGGCGCACAGGCAGGTAACCGTTGGAACGCACACCATCACCCAGTTCGATTATCCGCTTGAACCCAACCAGATCGTCACCATCAACTGGGGAGTTGTGGCAGAACAGACCCGACTTCGGGGAGTCAGGATCCTTTTTGAAGATCCGTACCTCATCGTGATAGACAAGGAAGCAGGCATGCTTTCGATCGCAACTGCGAAGGAAAAACTTCTGACTACCTATTCGATTTTAAGCAGTCATGTCAAGAAGGAAGATCCCACCAACAGGATCTTCGTTGTGCACAGGCTCGACCGTGATACTTCCGGTGTGATGATGTTTGCCAAAAGCGAACAGGTGCAGGAAATCATGCAGAAAGAGTGGCAGGAAGCCGTCATCAGGCGCTCCTACATCGCAGTAGTCGAAGGCATTGTGGGAAAAGACGAAGATACCATCCGGTCATTTCTCAAAGAGAACAAGATGCTTTTTATGTATTCAACAAAGGTACCGGGCGAGGGCGACGAAGCCATCACGCATTACAAGGTACTGAAGCGCAGTGAGGAATTTTCTTTACTTGAAGTAGAACTTGAAACAGGACGCAAAAATCAGATTCGCGTACACATGAAAGAACTGGGGCATCCTGTTGCCGGCGACAAAAAATATGGCTCCAAAATGAATCCGTTGCGCCGTACCTGCCTGCATGCCAATATCCTGGCATTTAAACATCCAATCACAGGAGAGGAACTCAGCTTCGAAACTCCCCCTCCACACAGGTTTTTGTCGTTGTTTTTCTAACGCAGGATAATTACAAAAAATTCCCAAAGTTCGTTACGAGCAAATATAGTTCGTAACTAAAACTTTGGGAATTTTCGGATTTGAATTGTTATGGCGCGTATAAATTCCAAATAGCACCTGCTTTGGATCAAGTACTCCAGACACCTTTCCTGACAACATTTTCATTCAACTTCATCGAATCGACCTTTTGCATTTGCCACTCTACCACAAAGAGTTGACGCACTGAAAATGCCTGAAATGCGGAATTTAATATCACTGTGAATTTTCCTTCTTCCTGAACTAAATCCTTTTGAACTCCTTTTGCATGAGTTTCTATATTGCGCTTCTGGTTTATGGACTGTCTCATGGTAAAAATTTTTAGCCGATTTATCTAAATTGTGATATTTCGATATGTCAAAGCTAGTGCCTAAACAGTGAATAAACTCTCAATTAAGGTTAAATTATTATCACAAAACGTTAATATATACGCATCTAAAATTTCTCATGTGTTTTCCCAAACTCTATCAGCTCCAGAGGCGCACCGTTGTGTGTGATCATGGCTACCCTGATCCCTTCACCTGGTGCATTGGGAGGAGTAAGAATCTGAAGGTCATGCCGCGAAAGTTCCAAATCCAGATCCTCCACTTCAAAGGCGATATGGGGAACTTTTTTTATCAATTCATCAACAGGGCTATCCGGCTCAAATCGCATCCATTCAATGCCAAACGGGCTTGAATCAAAACCCGAAACGTACAATTTGAATTGTGGAAGATAGGTCTCTCCCGGAAATGATTGGTCCGTTGGAACTCCCAGGTGGTGATACCGCCACCCCCATTCTGAAGTTGCAAGTGGTGGCTCATGGTCTAGTCTATGAATATCCATTTCAGGTTTTTTTGGTTTAAGTGTAATATAGTTAGTAAGAAACAGATTAGAAATATATTATTTCAGGCAATTTGATATTTCCTTTGTGAACCTTGGTGTTTTAGTGTCTTTCCCGAGAAATCGGGACAAGTTGTGGCAGGAAAGAAATCGACACTAAGGCTCAAAGAAACCAAGGTTCACATAGTTTTTTTACTAAAAAACAGTAAAATTTATGCAACTCTAAAAAAGAACACTGTCGTTTTCCCAGTGGGTTTTGTTAATAAATCCAGGGTACTAACCGATAGGTCTTTTTAGCGTATTCCAAATAATCCGAACCAAAATGCTCTATCAAAAGTTTCTCTTCAATCTTTATTCTGTAGAGCATCGCAGATACAATCAGGATGGTGATGATGATCAGGCTGATCCAATTATTAAGCGATATACCAAAACCAATAAATGACAATATGGAGCCTGAATAGGATGGATGTCGGAGGATACTGTACAAACCATCCTTCTTGATTTTATGGTTATCATTAATGGTCACATTTACTGTAAACATTTTGCCCAACGTATAAATGGCAGTAAACCTGAAAATCATTCCTGCAAGGATGATCATCAGTCCAAGATATGGGATGATTGGACTGCTGCCAATGGGAAATTTGATGAAAATCGGGCAGGCAACTCCCAATGAGATCGCCAAAGCAATTGCAATCCATATAATCCCAAGACTTCCTTTGTCCTGGGTACTTCCTTTCCTGTTAGCTGAAAGAAACAATCTGTTCAGAAGTACCTCTGAAATACCCCAAACAGACCAAATTGTTACAAATAGAATCATATAGTTATTTATTAACTTCCGGATTATTCAGTGCATCCGATTTGGACATCTCATTTTCAACCCACCATTTTCCGTTAATATAACGCCACTGACTTAAATAAGTTCCGGAAGCAACCACGATAGAATTAACGCTCACGTCCCATACACCCCTGTCGATGGCCAGTGAATCTGAAATAACCTTAAATGTTGATGTAAGTTTCGAGAAGCGAAGACCCCGGTTATACAATTGATTGAAATGCTCATTTATACTCTTCCTATCATAGGTTGTTGGAGCATTGTCAGCCATCATGCACGCATTTTCAAGGTAGCGGTTGCATATTGAGTCAATTTGCCCGGCGTTAAACTGTCGCATAAATGACGGGTTGGAGCTTGTTTGCTCAAACTTTTCACGAATTGCCTTTCTGGCATGTGATTTTGCGCTTGAACTAATTGAAAACATCAAAACGATACAGATGGCTAAAACAGGTGTGGATAAAATCGCCAATTTTTTCATTGTGTGGGTTTTTAAGTTAAACAGATCGATGACATAATTATAAAATTGCACAAGCCAGGTATTTACAATATGTCCGGCATAAGTGAACTTATCGTTCATAGTCTTCGATGAATCATAGATTTTGCAATCCAGAGCGGTAAATATAATTTTCACTGTGTAACTTCTTGGAGTGACCTCTCCGGCTTCGATCCGCTGAAGGGTTCTCACATTGATATTGCACTTTTCGACCAGCTCATCCTGGGTTAAGCCCTTGGCTTTTCTCAGTTCAGCTATCTTTTTACCTAAATCCGGCTGTTTCATTCTACATCGAAATTTTGAGCAAGATTATAATTAACTTAAAAACTCTCCAATAATTATTCTGGTATTTGTCCCGACATTGCAACGACATTAACATGACATTTTGGTAACCATCAGACTATCAGCGATCATGTTTTCGTACACTATTTCTTTGAATCGTATCAATATCCTGTCGCCGTAGTCCACTCTTACAACCTGATCCAATAATTCCTGAACATTAAATCCCTCAGCATACAACTCATCCTGTTTCTCCTGAATATATTTCTTTGTAATTTCTGCATTAAATTCCGGATGGAACTGCACTCCCCAGGTATTCGAATTGAATTTAACCGCATCGATGATTCCTGAATGATCGGTTGCCAGCATTTCTGCCGATTCAGGAAGTTCAGACACACTTTGCCGATGCGATTTATAAACTGCAAAATCAGGCGATAATTTCCCAAGAAGCTTGTCATTCTGGCCTGCTTTAGTCAAATAGGTTCTTGCAGACCCGATGATAGTTCCGGAAAAATTGTACCCAACCGATCCACCGTTTAAAATACTCAGCAATTGATGACCAAAGCAGATTCCCAAAATTGGTATCCCGTTTCCTTGTTGTTCAAGCAGCCAGTTGCACAAATTGCTGCCTTTGATTGGAATGTCCGTAACCATCAAAGGCGAACCTGTAATTACAATTCCGGAATAAGGCTGGTCAATTGGAAGGGTTTCATAATCGCCCGCCAAATGAACCTGATAACCCAATTCACTTAATCGCATTTTCCCAACAATCCAATCCTCAAAGTCTCCGTACGCAAATCTTACATTTGCCAGGGCACTTCCTGTCTTTAATATCAGTACCATTCACTTGTTTTGATAAGTAAATCCAAATCTCAACGCTCATGCAAAGTTTGCGTTATGAATTATTCAGTCTGAAGCATTGGATCTGGTCTGCTATTTTCAGTTATAAAAATAATCAATATATGCTATTTGCTGTGGTCTATCATGGAATGTAATTTCAAAAAAATAGTTTGTATTATACTCGCTATAGATTACTCCTTATCTATTAAATTCTCTCAACTTAACCCTTTGTAAAATACTTTAGGCACTATAGCTCACTCTAGTTCACTTTAGTCACTTTTTTACTAATTTAGGGGTAACCATCAAATTGAAAACCATGTCTGTTCCAAACACCAGAACCGAAGAAGCAGCCATAGTCACCATTGATTTGCAAAAATGCAACGGGTGCGGAAAATGTATTGCCGTTTGCAAAGACTTTGAATTCGAATTGATTGAAGGGAAGGCGTCTCTCACGAAGCAACCATTGTTCGGATGTATCGCATGCGGCCATTGCATGGCCATCTGCCCCGAAGGAGCCATCCAGGTTACCGGAAGGTGTCTTTCACCTGAGGATCTTTTTCAACTCCACGATAAAAAAACAATGCTAGGATACGATGAACTTCTCACATTGCTTCAATCTCGCAGAAGCCTGCGCGAATTCAGGGACAAGCCTGTTCCAAGGGATTTAATTGACAAGGTCATCTCAGTGGCTGCGACGGCTCCCATGGGAATTCCACCTTCCGATGTTAATTTGCTTGTATTGGACAGCAAAGAAAAAGTCAGGCAATTTTCGATCGACTTCTGCATGCTGTTAGGTAAAAACCGCTGGCTGGTTTCTGGTTGGTTCATGGTATTGATGCGCCTTTTCCACGACCGGAAAGAGGCCGATTTCTTCAAGAAATTCATGCGTCCGCTTTTTGATGTCTACATTGGCAACATGAACAAGGGAATCGATATGGTGACTTATGATGCACCGTTGGCTATTTATTTCTACGGTTCACCTTATTGTGACCCTGCAGATCCTATCATTGCCGCAACCTACGCCATGCTTGCTGCTGAGTCTCTTGGTCTGGGCACCTGCATGCTTGGAGCAATTCATCCTTTTCTCCAATCTGGATTTGGGGTGAAGGAATTTAAATCGAAATACGGAATCCGATACAAAAGCAGGGAGGGTTTGGTTTTGATTATCGGTTACCCGAAAGTAAAATATACCAAAGGGGTGAAACGTACCTTTGCGAATGTGGATTTCCATTAAAACAAGTGCCTAAAGTGTCTAAAATGCCTAAAGTGCCTAGAGTAAAGGACTCCTTACAATTCTGGTTTGTAGCGAAGTACTTTAGGCACTCCAGGCACTTTAGTTCACTTTAGGCACTTTCCTCTAGTAACGCCTCTTCCGGTCGAACCTCTTGGTCTCCGTTCGGGCTTCGGGTCTCGAAAAACCTCCGCTACGCCTGCCACGGAATGACCTGTCGTCGCGGTTCTCTTCAAAGACTTCCACGTCGAAGAAGGTTCCCCTGAAGGACATGCCTCTTGAATTGCGGAGCAAAGCCTTGCCGGCTGCATCTTCTACCTCAACCACTGAATAGCTGCCAAAGAGATCGATCCTGCCAATCTCAACATTTCTTCTTCCGGTTGCCTCTACCACGAAGTTAATCACCTCTTTGGGGGAAATTCCCTTCGCCAGTCCTACGTTCAGTCTGAATTTTGTCAATCCTTCCGTGACGACTACCCGCGGACTTCTCCGTTCTTCGTTGCCATCCGGGATGTTCAGGTCGGGAGTATTGCCATAATAATCCAGGAAGCGGTTGAACTCAAGTGAAACAATATGTTTGATCAGTTCTTCCTTGGAAAGATTTTCGAATTTTTCGTAGACGGCTGGAAGGTATGGTGCAATTTCCTCTTCATTCACAGTCACCTCTTGCAACTTATCTGTGAGAAAAAAGAGCTGTTTTTCACAGATTTCCTTGCCGGATGGAACAGGTTTACGTACAAATTTTTTGCCTATACTCTTTTCAATCATACGGATACGTCCGTGCTCTTTCAGGTGGATGATCGAAATCGATACGCCTGACTTATTGACCCGACCCGTACGTCCGCTTCGGTGAATATAATTTTCAGAGTCGTCGGGAAGATTGTAGTTAACGACATGGGTGAGGTCATTGACATCGAGTCCGCGGGCGGCAACATCCGTGGCAACCAAAATCTGTACCCCGCGGTTGCGGAATTTGTCCATGACGAAATCGCGCTGCTGCTGACTCAGATCGCCATGCAATGCTTCGGCGCTGTAATTGTCCGTAATCAGTTGGGCAGCCACCTCACCAGTCTCCTGGCGGGTACGGCAGAATACGATACCGTATACCTCAGGAACGAAGTCCAGTACCCTTTTGAGGGCCAGGTAACGATCCTTGGCATGCACCATATGGTAGACATGCTCCACATTATCGGCTCCGCTGTTCTTTTTACCTACCGAAATTTCCAAAGGATTGGTCATGTAATTTTTTGCAATGGAAGCGACCTCTTTGGGCATAGTAGCCGAGAAAAGCAAAGTGTTTTTCTCTTTAGGGGTCATGGCCAGGATAGCATCCACATCCTCCTGAAAGCCCATGTTGAGCATTTCGTCTGCCTCATCCAAAACGAGGATCGAAATCTGCGACAAATCCACCTTGTTTTTGCGGATCATGTCATGCATCCTTCCCGGAGTTGCAGTGATGATATGAGTTCCTGCACGAAGCGCCTTTACCTGGGCACCCATGTCGGCTCCTCCGTAAACGGGGGTAATGACTATTTCGGGCAGAAATTGCGAATACTCCTTGATCTCCCTTGCGATCTGTACGCACAGTTCGCGGGTAGGGCTCAGGATCAAGGCCTGTGGAACCCTTCTCATCGGGTCGATGGTCTGAAGGATTGGCAACCCGAAAGCTGCAGTTTTGCCGGTACCTGTTTGTGCCAGTCCGACGATGTCTTTTGGTTCTTTAAGAAAAACCGGAATAAATTGTTCCTGAATCGGTGAAGGTGTTTCGAAGCCCATTGCCTCAATCCCTTTTAAGATTCTGGGGTCCAGCCCCATTTCATTGAATTGCATTTGATTGTGTATTGCGAAGAAGAAAATGGCTCATTGCCTGTCTGCCCCTTCATTTGTAATTTGTAATCTTTAATCTTAATAAATGTCGCTTCGAATACTTTGTGGTAACCTTGGTGACCTTTGTGGTTAAGTTTTTTTTACCACAAAGGTCACAGAGGATAACACTAAGGTCTCAAAGTAAATGTTTACGAATCGACATTGAATCAGTTATTTTTGTCTGAAAAATAGTTGAATGGGGACACCCGTAAAGTCGAAGGCAGCCCTGATCTTGTTTTCAAGGTATCGCTTGTAAGGGTCTTTGATGTACTGAGGCAGGTTGCAGAAGAAAGCAAAACAGGGTGTCTGGTATCTTGGCAACTGCGTTACGTATTTGATCTTGATGTATTTTCCCTTGTAGGCGGGAGGTGAAAATCCTTCAAGAGCTTCCGCCAGAAGTTCGTTCAATTTCGAAGTTGGTACGTGCTTGGTCTTGTTGTTGTAAACCCGCATTGCCTCTTCAAGGATTTTGAGTACCCGCTGTTTGGTCACGGCAGAACTGAAGACAATAGGAACGTCTGTCACCGGGGCAAACTTCTCATAGATCTGAGCCTCGAACTCCTTCATGGTCTTGTTGTCCTTTTCGATCAGGTCCCATTTGTTCACCACCACCACGACTCCTTTTTTGTTCCTGTGAATCAGGTGGAAAATGGATACGTCCTGTGCTTCTACGCCACGTGTGGCATCCAGCATCATCACGCAGACATCGGCATTTTCGATGGTCCGAACCGAACGCATCACGGAATAGAATTCGACATCCTCCTTCTCTTTTGCCTTTTTGCGCAAACCTGCCGTGTCGATCAGGATAAAATCATATCCGAACTTGGTATAGCGCTGTGCAACGGAATCACGGGTGGTACCTGCTACTTCCGTCACAATGTGGCGCTCCTCGCCGATCAGGGTATTGATGGTAGATGATTTTCCAACGTTGGGCCTGCCTACGATGGCTATCACAGGAATATGGGCCTCTTCGACCTCTTCCACAGGTTCGGGAAAGTGCTTGACCACTTCGTCGAGCAGATCACCTGTTCCCAATCCATTGATGGAGGATACACAAAAGATCTCCTCAACTCCAAGCGAATAAAATTCGTTGGCATCGAGGGCACGCTTGTGGTTGTCAACTTTGTTGACCACCGTCATATAGGTTTTTTTACTCTTACGGAGCATGTTGTTCACCTCCATGTCGAGATCCGTGACGCCCATTTCGACGTCAACCAGAAATAATATGAGGTCTGCTTCGCCGATGGCCAGGTTGACCTGCCGGCGAATCTCGCCTTCGAAAACGTCTTCCGAACCGGAAACGTATCCCCCGGTATCGATGACAGAAAAATCCTTGCCGTTCCAGACTGATTTGCCGTAATTACGGTCACGGGTTACCCCGGGCTCATCGTCGACGATGGCCATTCTGGACTCTGTAAGCCTGTTAAAAAAGGTGGATTTGCCTACGTTTGGGCGTCCAACGATTGCAATGATGTTGCTCATGAAATGAAAAGTGCCTTATTGTTGTTCGTATCCAAAATTACGGAGTTGGATCTCCTTGTCGCGCCATTCCTTGGTTACCCTCACGAATAGTTCCAGAAAAACTTTCTTGCTGAAAAATTCTTCCATATCTAAACGGGCAGCCGTTCCGACTCTTTTCAGAGCCTCTCCCCTGTGGCCAATGATGATACCCTTCTGGGTTTCGCGCGACACGTGGATGACCGCTGCAATTTTGAGAATCTTCTCCTCATCCTTGAAAGATTCTACTTCGATCTCTACCGAGTAGGGAATCTCCTTATCATAGAAAAGAAGGATCTTTTCACGGATAATTTCCTGGGCAAAGAATCGCTCGTTGCGATCGGTCAGTTCATCTTTCGGAAAATACGGCAACCCCTCCGGAAGATTCGCAAGGATACGTGTGAACACATATTCCAGGTTGAACTTCTCCTTGGCCGAGATTGGTATGATTTCCGAATTAGGTACCAGCACTTTCCACTGTTCCACGAGCTTGATCAAAGCGGGCTGGTCGGTCAGATCGATCTTGTTGATCAAAATCATGACAGGAACCTCAGCCATTTTTAATTTATCGAGGTATTCTATGTTTTTGTCGATGCTTTCTGCCATATCCGTGACATAAAGCAAAACATCGGCATCGCTCAGGGCGGTATCCACCGTTTTGAGCATGCTCTCCTGAAGCTTGTAGGCGGGCTTTAAAATTCCGGGCGTATCAGAGTAAACGATCTGGAAATCCTCCCCATTCACAATGCCTTTGATGCGGTGACGGGTGGTCTGCATTTTCGATGTAATGATCGAAAGCTTCTCCCCCACCATGGCATTCATCAAAGTCGACTTGCCAACGTTTGGATTACCGATTATATTTACAAATCCTGATTTATGTCCCATTTTTAATGCTGATTGTCTGAAAATCTGCGCAAAGGTAGTATTTATTCTGGCATACTCACGGGGTGAATCATCTTTAATGTACAATATATCAATTAATCAACTTTCCCTTCACCCCGTGAATAGACCTTTAGCCCCGTCCCCGCCTGCTCCTGACTTCCAGGCTTTCCACGTATAATTCCTCCACTTTCTTACGGGCCCATTCCGTTTTGCGCAGAAAGGTAAGGCTGGATTTGATGGAAGGATCGTTGGCAAAGCAGTTGATCCGGATTAGGTAGGCCATCTGTGGCCAGCCGTAAAAATCAACGAGTTCATTGAGAATCATCTCAAGCGTCTTCCCGTGAAGGGGGTTGTTTTGTTGGGTGGTATCCATATGTTGTTTAAAGTACTATTTTAAAAAACTACATTTCTATCCTACCCGGAAGGTTAATTCCCTGAATTTTTACCATCGGCTCATCTCCTGCCAGATCCTTCAGATGGTATTTGATGACAATGGTTTTGGTCTCACCCGGCAACAGTGAAATGTAGTTGTCGTTCAGGAACTGCGGCAGTACCGGTTTCCCGGAAGCCTTTTGCTCCAAAACAACCTCATTAAAAAAGGAGATCAAATTTGTCTTGTTTTTAATAGAAACGGCAATGGTCCCCTCTTCCCCATCATTGGCATCAATCCTGGTTATTTCTGGCTTTACAGGTGTCAGTGAATTGATCTTTCTAAAATCCGCGAATTCCTTCTGAGGGGTATAAAACCATACCGTTTTTTTCCAATCCAACTGATCCTGACTGGTAGCCAGCCAGTAGAAATTGTCGGAAACAGTTTCACCTGCAGGATTCTTCAGTTTCAGATCGAGAAAATAGACCTCATGATCACCTTTCAGTGCAGGCAATTCACAGAGCATTTTAGCAAGATTTTCTGCCAGATTGACTTTCAGTGATTGACTAAATATTTTTTCTGACTTCAAATTGTATAGCGCAATTTCTGCATCAAAATTATCCATCGCTCCCCTTCCATCGTTGCTGACATACACCTTTTTATCAAAATAGTTGTACATCAGGTTCAAAGGCTGGCAGGCCTTTTTCGTGCCGTAGAGCGCGCCCGTCGGCATCAGTGAATAATCGTACAACTGCCAGTAAAACTCCGGCCAGGGCGAGTTGAGCATCCACTGGACTACTCCTGTGGTCACTGGCTTGTTGGCGACAAAGGATTCAAACATGGGCCGGATCGCCTCATAATTCATCAGTTGAGCCTTCAATGCCAGTTCTTCGATATTTTTGGATTTGCCGTAACGGTTATCCATGGCCGTCAGATACACTTTCACACTGTTGAAATCCTTCCGGCCGGAATGCCAGTCCCACTGGTCATTCATCGGAGGCCAGAGCTTATCGGCCGGCATCATCTGTTGAATGCACCAGATCGGCGGAATCTGAGGACCGGGTCCTGTCTCAGAATTGAATCCGAAGGCACCGCCAAACTTCCTGTCTTCGTACCAGTAAACAGGCGGAACATATTCGTAGGGACCATTCATCTTCATGCCGGAAGGACCGGAAATCTTGCTCGTAAATTTACCTGATGAGATTAACAACGGCCTGGTCTGGTCATATTTCTTTAATACCTCATTGTATTTTGCCTCCAAGTCGGTTTTGGGATAGGCGTCACTACCAGTTGCCCAAGTCAGGATAGAGGGGTGGTTCCTGAGCCAAATGACCTGGCTTTTCAGGTATCCGGCAAGTAATTCCTGCTCTTTAGAGCTGTACTTAACACCATTCAGCTCCACACTTTCGTTGATGCCCATATTGGCTTCATCGGGATTTACTTTCATCTCGAGCCCCAGGTAATCCGGCCACTCCCACTGGCAGCTCCAGCCGATCATCATAAGGATTCCGTTTTCGTCACAGAGATCAAAGATGTGGTGGTTATTTCCCCATATCCCTTCGAACCGGATGGAGTTCATGTTCATCTCCTTCACCATGCGGATCTGGGCGGCATCCTTTTCAGGCATATAGCGAAGAAACAGGTCATCGACCCATCCGCCACTCTTGATCAGGACTTCGCGACCATTCACTTTGTATCCCCGAACGGTGTCCTTGGTCAGATACGTTTCAATTTTGCGAATTCCAAAACGGGTTGCTTTCTGATCTGCCAGTTGGTTACCATCTTTCAGTTCCATTTTCAGGTCATACATTTCGGGCTTGCCCAGGCCATTCGGCCACCATAGACGGGGATTTTCAACTTTGAGATCAAATTTAACAGGCTTTGTTTCTCCCGGATTAATCGGGAAATCTGACTTGAAGGAGATATTTTCAATCTTTCCGCTTATTTCAACCTGTTTCGTTTCATTTGAATAATTGGTGACATCCGCAGTAACGGCCAAAGTGGCACTTTTCATGGTTACCAGGTCAACATCCGGTGCCACGAAAATCCGGTCCATGGAAACCTTGCCGGTTCTTTTGATGTGCACATCGCGGAAGATGCCCATGTATTTATCAGGAGGTGTGGGGGCCCAGTCGACAAATCCCATGTAAAAATCACGCGGTTTCGGCGGAAATATTTCGATGGCCAAAATGTTTCCCCTGGCTTTTACCAGACTTGAAATATCAAAATCAAATTGATTGAAGGCACCGTAAACTTGATCCTCTCCGACCAATTCCGTGCCATTGATGTAGATACTGGCCCGATAATTGATCCCATCGAGCAGAAGCCTTGCAACTTCGCCTTTCACGTCGTATTCATCCAGGTCGAAAGTAGTCCTGAACCACCACGGATCCTGGAAATCGGTCTTGGGAATGTTCTCCAGGTTCTTACCGAAAAACGGATCCTTGATTACACCTGCCTCAACCAAGGCGCCCATCACGGTAGTTGGAACCTTCGCCTTGACCCATTTCGACTGGTCGAAATCGTTGGATTTGGAAAGTGCAAAACCATCCAATTCTGTTTTTTTGGATGAGATGATGGACCAGTTGTCGGAAAGCAGTTTTTCTTCAACCCGGACAGATTTGTGACATGAGGTTACCGCGAATAATATAAAGGCGGCAAAGCATGGAATAAGAAGCTTCATGGTAATAAATGTGTAGTAATTGATTCGACACAAAGGTAAGGATTCTGAAAAATCTACTGTGTCTAATTGTGTCAATTGTGATGAAAAGTCTTCTGAATGCTGATTTTAGATTTTTGGTCTGATATCTCATCTTATTATTAAAGATTTTGATTGAAAACAAAGTAATTAATAACAACTCTTCTTAGCAATAATATGGCATGTTTTTTGCACTAAAACATTACAGTTAATGGTTCAATAAATCGAATACCTTAGATGGTTTCCTGATGAAACTGAGTATATGAAAATCTGGCCTTCGATTTTTACACTTTTAGCCTAACTAACCAAAACGATGCAGCCATGAGAACTTACACTCTTTTCCTGTTTCTTTTACTATTTCCAGGTACTAATCTTTTTGCCCAAACCATCATGCAAGGCGTTGTTACAGATGCATCAAATGTCCCGGTGCCGTTTGCTTCTGTTTATCTGTCGAAAACTACCATTGGCACCATGACCAATAAGGACGGAGCCTATTCCTTGATGATACCCCAAAACGGGGAATATGAACTGATCGCATCTTGCATCGGATACAAAACAGAAAAAACTGTAATCTCGGCCCTTGGCAAAAGTCATGCCTTCAATATCAAAATGTTACAAGACCTCGTCATGATAGACGAAGTTACTGTGCAGTCCAAAGACAAGAACCGGATTAAAAATTACGGTGACTTTGACAGATTATTTCTTGGGGAATCAGTCAATGCCCAGAATTGCAAAATACTGAACACCAAAGATCTCTATTTCCGAAAAGATGCAAAGACAGATATTGTCAAAGGACATTCACTCAAACCTCTTCAGATCGAAAACAGGTCATTGGGCTACACAATCATCTATGACCTGACGGATTTTACCTATGATGCGAAATCCGGTTATTTAAGTTTTACGGGAAATACCTACTTTCTGCAAATGCCGGGGAATGCAAAGGAAAACAAGAAATGGCATCAGCATAGGTTGAGAACCTATTACGGATCAAAGATGCACTTTCTTAGATCTCTCTATTCTGATTCGCTGAACCGCGAAAATTTCAAGGTTTCCAATTTTGAAGTACTAACCACGAAAGATAAATTAGGCTATGAGCATCAGAATATCAACCCATTACCCGAAAACAGCCTTGAAGTTACCCGGGAATCCGACTACATGACCCTGTTCTCATTAAAACCCATTCTGCTAAGTTATTATGACAACAAGCCAGAACTCTCTTCGGCACTGATTGGATTTGAACCCCGGGAATACCAAAGCACAATACAATTTTCGAATAAATTGAAAGTGTATCACAATGGCTATATTCCTGATCCATTTACTGTTACTTGGCAGGGTGCGATCGGAGATGAACGTATAGCCGACATGTTGCCAGACGATTTTCAATTACATGCCATCACCAACCTTAAGCCTGATTCGGCCATCGCAGAAAACCCGGTGGATAAATATCTATACTACCAACAAAAAATAATGGGAAGCGATCAAGTATTCGTTCAACTTGACAGGAATATTTACAGGCCAGGAGATACAATTTTTTTTCAGGCATATATAAGAAATAGATTTACAGGCACTTTCGATTCAAAAAGTGTATCTATGTATGCATTGCTTTTCGATGGAAATAAAACGATGGTTGACAGTTCCCGTTTTAGAATTAGCAATTCCACAGCTTCCGGCTGGATGATTGTACCTTTGAAAGCAGAAGTAGGAAAATACCATTTCGCTGCTTTCACCGCCGCTATGCAAAATTATGATCCAGTTGAAGCATTTCAACTGGATCTCTACGTTAGGGAACAAAATAGCAATCCAGATCGGGTCCAAATAGCCTTTGACAAGTTGAAATACTTGCCAGGTGATACTGTAGAAGCAACAGTTAAAATCATGGATCCAAAGGGAAATCCAATCAACAAGAAAAAATTTTCAGGAAGTATTTCGATGGACAAATATGTCAGGAAATCGAATGAGACCCAAACAAATGAAAAAGGGGAGTCCTTGATCAGGTTTACACTTCCCGACTCCATTACATCTCAACCCAAATTGCAGGTTATCACAAAACTGAATACCAACAAGGGAATGATTCTTAAGAATATCAATATTCCATGCGAGAGTCAGTCTTTTGAATTGAGATTTTTACCTGAAGGTGGAACTTTCGTGGAAGGAATCGAACAAAGAGTAGGATTCAATGCGACCAATTTGAAAGGTGAACCCGTAACAATTAAGGGATTATTAAAAAATAGTTCGGGTTCCATACTTGACACGATCCAATCAGGAATGTATGGGCCCGGCAGCTTTGTGTGCAAACCACATCCCGGACTGTATGTTGAGATTCTCAATGGAGCCGGATCTGAGAAAAGATGGTCTCTGACAGTTCCGGAAACTAAAGGCATGACCCTTTCTGTATCACCCGTAGACAATAAATCATTTGCAGTGGAAGTACAATCTTCCGATTATAATGGAGAACATTCAACCGTTTCCGGAGTAATGAATCTTACACAGGTTTTTTCAAAGGAAATCATTCTAAATAAAAAGCAACGGTTTTTGGTAGATACTGAACAGTTGCCTTCGGGAGTAATCACTATTACTCTTTTTGATAAATTGTTAAAGCCAATTGCGGAACGATTATTTTATGTCAACAGTGACCAGCGACTCCGGTATAATATCCAAACCGTAAACCAATTTTCTCATCCCGGAGAGGATACTGAACTTTCGATTGCAGTTACCGATGGTCAAGGAAAACCGACTGATGGAATCTTCTCATTAGCAGTAACGGACTCTGTAGATGGAATTGCATCCGATCTGTATACTCCCGGGATAGAATATACCTATAATTATCACCCAGCCTTTCCGGGTAACCTGCCTGCAAAAGTATTGGCTAAAGGAGTCGAAAACTTGACGGATGAAGATCGCAATTTGTTGTTGATGGTATATGGGTGGAGCAAATTTAACTGGGATTTCCCGAAAGAAAAGAGCGCAGAAATACTGCCTTCCGATTACGAAAATCTGAGTCTGGAAATTCTGTATGCGCTAAAGAAAAACAAAGGCGACAGGAGCATGGATCTTGTCTCTCTGGAAGGCCCCTCCATGTTGCATCTTACAACCAATAAGGCAGGAAAAATTTCCTTGCCCCTGGATTCCCTACCTGAAATAACTAAATCGGTCATGATCATGCCGGCTGCAAAGAACAAAAATAAGGCCAAAGGTTCGAAATTAAGTATTCCATACAATGAACAATACTTTAAGAGCAACAAACTATTCGTACCGCAACCGACCCTTTCTTCCAATGAATACAGTATCGCCAAACCTTATCGCTACATTTCAATGGATGAAAAAATGATTGAGATTCCTGAGGTTATTATAAATGGACACGCAGGGAATATCAGGGAATATCATGATGAATATGAAGAAAGGTATCAAAATGCCAGCGTTCATAGCCTCGACAGTGAAGTACTTTGGTCGTCAACCTCCTTGGAGGCAGCCATTCGAAAACTGGTCTGTCCCTTTTTGATAACCAATGACGCTATATACCTTAGACCACCTGTATCACTCTTGAATGGTCCGGTTCCTGCACTCTTTGTATTGGATGGAATGGCCCTGTATTCGCAAGGATGGTACACTGTTAATATGATCCTCCCAAGTGAAATAACCTCACTCACCATATTGTCTGGCCCTGAAGGCTTTGTCAGATATGGTCCCGCAGCTCAGCAAGGAGTTATATTTGTAAATACCCGCAGCACTAACCCAAACCTATTGAAGAATCGTGAAAAATGGCTTATTCAGCTAAGCAATAACAAGATGTTGCTTCCAATCACCCTCTATCGTCCGAATGTGGAGTGTTACAACCCAAACCGTCAAGACTTGGAGAACGATCCGCTGCTCCAGAACCGTGCCACGATCCTATGGCATTCGGAACTCCATTTTGAAGGCAACACTCCTGTGAAAATCAGAATACCCAATTTGAACCATACCGGATCTGTTGTCATAACCATCAATGGGGTATCAGTGGATAATCTGGTAGGTACCGGCAGGGCAAGTTATCAGGTACAGTAAAGTGCCTAAATCAGACTTAAGGAGAAATATCAATATTTGAAAATTTTAAACCTGAACACATACTAACAGATGATTCTTTACTGGTAACCGGTGAAATATTTATTAATCCGAAAGATTATGCCATTTACAGACTCAAATATTCAGGAACCTATTTGTTGAAGGATGGCAGTAAAAAGGGGATGTTTGATATTATCATTGAGTATGGTCGTGAAAAGGCAGTCAACTCTTTAATGGGTTTGAAGTACATTTCATTTAACAACATATTCAATGTGGTTGACAAGGCCGATTCCACCTATTTTAAAATTGTCAAGTCCAGTCTGCAGCCCGGAGATCTCTCCTACTCAAATTTTATTCTTGAATTCAATCACATTCCAGATTCAATATCTGCCTCAAATAAAGAATGCTACGAAATATTTTCAGATTTAAGGAAGGCAAAAATCAATAAGATTAAGTTGAAGGATAACCAGGTATGGATCAAAATTATACCAATGAGTAATAACCCTAGAAGCTTCCCGAAATTTGATATAAATTTAAAAGGCATCCGGAATATAAATGGCAGAATTTTGAACGTAAAAAAGAATCTGGAATTCTATCAATTCAGGGAACTTTTTGTACAGGAATTTAACAAACCCATCACTCTCAATGAAAGTTACTATCTGCAAAACGTGCCACTCATTGATAACCAAATATCCAAATATCTTGGTGATCAAAAATATTGGATGAATACGCCAATTCATTGACCGCTGCTCAAAAACCCATTATGTGCTATTGTGTTGGTATTTAGCATTTTATTCATTCTTTTCACCACAATAGACACATAGAACACAGTAGGGACACATAGGTTACTGACTACATTTTTTCTATTGTGTCTTCCAATTGTGACCTATTGTGGCTATTGTGGTAATTTTTTCTCTTTCTTCACCACAGTAGGTACATAGAATACTTTAGTAACCTCTTGGAAGTAGCGAAAACAATTCATTTACCAAGGTCTTCTGTCCCTCCTTAAAGATATTTGTACAATTGAAATTAATCAAAATGCCCTTGGGCCTTTCCATGAGTTTCATGTAAGTCAGCAATTGTGCTTCATGTACCGGCAATATACCGTCTACCGCTTTAACTTCAACAATAATCAGATTTTCGACCATTAAGTCAAATCTTAGTTCGCAATCAAGATATAAACCTCTGAAATAAAGTGGAACCCGTTGCTGAGTAACGAGGTGAAGTCCCTTTTCCAAAAGTAGTTGTGCCATACATTTCTCATAGATACTCTCAAGCAAACCCGGACCCAACTCCTTATGTACTTCAATCGCAGCACCAATAATTGCATGGGTCAATTCATTGATATATTTCTGAGTAATCATTACTTGGATTTTTTACTAATGTGTCCTATGAGCCTATGTGGTAAAAAAAAACAGATCAATTTTCCATCCTACCAATGTACTAAAAAGTGCAGAAAAAAACTACTTTTGGAGGACTATTAACTACTATTGCAATCAGCCAGGGATTTCACACCGGAATCCTTAACTAATGGCCTTTAAAGGATTAACTATTATGGATTCAAACTTCGAACATTTTTACATCGGTCTCGATATTGGCGGGACCAAATGCGCCGTTGTGATCGGCAATGAACATTTCACCATCCTCCGGAAAATATTCTTTGAGACCCGCACCGATCAACGCGGATACGTTGAAATCCTGGATGAATTCAAATCCCATATTGATGCATTGTTGCTTGAATTTCCAAAGGAAAGACTTAAAAGGATCGGAATAAGTTGTGGCGGTCCACTCGACTCCGCCAAAGGCATGATTTATTCCCCCCCAAATCTTCCGGGCTGGGACAATGTGCCGATCGTACAAATTTTCGAAGAGGCTTATGGAGTTCCGACCGCCATCCAGAATGACGCCAATGCCTGTGCACTGGCCGAATGGCTGATGGGCGCCGGCAAGGGGACGCGCAACATGATCTTCCTCACTTTCGGCACAGGAATGGGCTCAGGTCTCATCCTTAACGGCAACCTCTATGCCGGCACCAACGACCTGGGCGGAGAAGTGGGACACATGAGACTGGCGGATTCAGGTCCGGTAGGTTTCGGAAAGGCAGGAAGCTTCGAAGGTTTCTGTTCCGGTGGCGGCATCGCACAACTGGCTAAAACAGTCGTGCTCGAAAGACTGGAGAACAACATCCCGGTAGGTTTCTGTCCAACTGCCGTACAAGCAGAAAATATAGATGCAAAGGCTGTTGCAATTGCTGCTCAGAAAGGTGATGAAACGGCACTTGAAATTATCCGGATCTCGGGTGAATACCTGGGCCGCGGACTGGCTATCCTCGTGGATGTACTCAATCCGCAGTGCATCGTTATTGGCAGCATTTATGCAAGGAATGAAAATCTCTTCAAACCACATATCGACAGGATTCTCGCTCAGGAAGCCATTCCCTTATCCATGGAGGTTTGCAGGATCGTACCGGCAGAACTCGGCGATACCATTGGGGATTATGCGGCTTTGTGTGTGGCTATATACGAGAACAAGTTTTAGAATTAAAAATTACAGATTAAAAATGAAGTTGGGAAATATCTGCCTCCATTCATTTGTAATTTGTAATTTGTAATTTGTAATTTGTAATTATTTACTACTAACTGTTTATAATTAAATAAAATACGCAATGACCTCATCATCAACTATATTTTTAATCGATCAGCTTTGTGTAAGGCATCCTGCATTGACAGCGGTGAAACCTGCAATTACAGCAGCATGCGAACAACTGATTTCATGCTACGAGCAAGGCGGGAAAGTACTGGTTTGCGGCAATGGCGGAAGTTGTGCAGATGCTGATCATATCGTCGGTGAGCTGATGAAAAGTTTTGAACTGAAAAGACCAATCCTTTCTTCCGTGAAGGAGAAACTGACAGCTTTATCTCCCGATAGGGGAAGCTACCTGGCTCAGCACCTGCAGCAGGGGTTGCCAGCCATATCACTTTCTGCGCATACTGCCCTGACTACTGCTGTTGCCAATGACATTGACGGGGATATTATTTTCGCCCAGCAGGTGATCGGCTATGGTAAGAAGAATGATATACTGATCGCTATCAGCAGTTCCGGAAATTCGCAAAATGTACTGGATGCCTGCATGGTGGCCAAGGCCATGAACCTAAAGGTGATAGGCCTGACCGGCGAAACCGGAGGCAAAATGAAGGAGTTTTGCGATATCCTGATCAACGTACCCGGAAAACGAACGTTTATTGTACAGGAACTTCATTTACCTGTTTATCATTTGCTGTGTTTGGCGGTGGAGCACCACTTTTTCGGCATGGCACATGAATAATTACAGATTAAAGATTACAAATTAAAAATTGGGCTTTGATTGCCTTGATCAATTTGTAATCTGTAATTTTTAATTTTTAATTAATTTTTAACCAATTAATCTATACGAAATGACAACTAAAAACATCAGCCTTTCAAAATTGCTTCCGGTATTTCTCTCCTTTGTAGTGATGGGATTCATCGATATAATCGGAGTCGCAACAGGTTATATCAAACAAGACTTTAAATTAACTGACTTTATTGCGCAGTTTCTGCCCATGATGGTGTTGCTGTGGTTCTTTGTGTTGTCGGTTCCGATCGGTGTTCTGCAGGACAAATACGGAAAAAGGAACATGCTGAACATCGGGATGGTCATTCAGGCCGTCGGACTTGGCCTGCCATTTGTGCATTACTCATTCGGAATGATGTTTGCCTCCTTTATCCTGCTTGGGATTGGAAATACAGTGATCCAGGTCTCGGCCAACCCTTTGCTGCAAGATGTTTCTCCTGAGGAAAAACTGGCCAGTTACATGAGTACATCGCAGTTCGTAAAGGCCATCATCTCCTTCTCCGGTCCGCTTATCGCCTCCTTCATGGCCACGCATTTTGGCAACTGGAAGCTGGTGCTGGCAGTTTACGGCCTCACCTCCCTTTTGGCTGCCTTGTGGCTCTCCATGACACCGATTGTTGAATCAAAACCGGATCGCAAGCCGGCTACCTTTGCATCCTGCTTCAAACTGCTCAGCAACAGATTTGTCGCTTTCATGGCGCTCTCTATATTCCTCATTGTTGGAGCGGAAGTAGCCATCAATACCAATATCGCCAATGTCATGATTGCAAAATATGGTTTAACACTAGACAAGGCTGTAATTGGAATCAGCTGGTTTTTTGCGGGTGAAACCATCTCCCGTTTCCTTGGAGCAATTATCCTCAACTGGATCAAACCCCGGGTATTTCTTTTATTAACGACTCTCCTGGCACTCTTAGGAGTTTTGGGCGTATTCCTTGCTCCAAGCAGTATTGTCGCATTTGTATCCATCATGGTAATCGGATTGGGTGCCGGCAACCTGTTTCCGATCATTTTCACCATGGCTCTGGCTAAAATGCCGGATCGTGCCAATGAAATCTCCGGATTGCTGATTATGGCTGTATCAGGAGGCGCTTTCATTCCTTTGGCAATGGGTTATGTAAGTACAGTCTTTGGTCCGATGGCAAGTCTGTTTGTCATCGGTGGCTGCATGCTTTATCTTCTCTGGGTATCCTTCTATGTGCGCAAGAGCTGAATATTTAACAACATGGGAAAAAAACAACTCCAGAAAATCCTGAATGATATCAGTTCCGTCAAAATAGCAGTTTTGGGTGACTTCTGTTGCGATGCCTACTGGTTCATCGACGAAGCGATGAGTGAAATCTCCGTTGAAACGAATCAGGCAACCCGGCCCGTCAGGCAGCAGCGCTACTCCCTGGGTGGTGCGGGCAATGTCACCAACAACCTTGCAGCCATCGGTATCAAAGAGATCCGTGCATTCGGCGTTATTGGCACTGATCCTTTCGGTGCGGAAATGAAACGAATCATGACGGCTACCGGCATCGATCCGACCAACCTGCTGGTACAGGAAGAAGAGTGGTATACCCACACTTATGCCAAACCTTACATCGACGATTTTGAGCTTAACCGTGTCGACTTTGGCAACTACAACGTTTTATCAAAAGCAACGGCTGACCGACTGATTGATAGCCTGGTCCGCGAAATACCCAAAGTGGATCTGGTGATTATCAACCAACAGGTGCCTTCCGGTATACACACAGAATACTTCAGGAAACGGCTTGTTGAGGTGATCCAGAGTTTCCCGAAAAAGAGTTTTATCGTCGACAGCCGCAATTTTAACAACTTCTACGACGGTGCCATCCGCAAAATGAATGACACGGAAGCAGCCCGTCTTTGTGGCCTCGACAAGAAACCGGATGAAGTGGTACTTTATTCAGAAGTGGTTACCTCGGCAAAGACATTGTACGAAAAATTTGGGAAACCCCTCTTCATTACCAGGGGAAGCAAGGGTTCATTGACCATCGATGCCAATGGCATTTCCGAAGTCCCCGGACTGATGATTATCTCCAAAGTGGATACCGTCGGTGCAGGTGACAGCTATTTGGCAGGGGCTGCCGGGGCATTGGCTGCCGGCTATTCCATGCAGGAGGCTGCACAACTCGGTGCCCTTGTGGCGGGTGTTACGGTCCAAAAGCTGTTCCAGTGCGGTACTGCCACACCCGAAGAGATTCTTTACATTGGCGAGAACAGTGATTTCATTTACCACCATGAACTGGCAGAGGAGATCCGGATGGCCAAATACATGGAAGAAACAGAAATAGAAATTGTTGAACCATCCATCTTAAGCAGGGATATTCGTCCAAAGTATGCCATTTTCGACCACGACGGAACCATCTCTACCTTGCGGGAAGGCTGGGAAGAGATCATGAACCCGATGATGATCAAAGCCATCCTTGGCAAGAATTACAAAGATGCCGACGATGCATTGTACCACAAGGTGTCTGTTCGTGTAGCCGATTTTATCGACAAGACAACAGGTATTCAGACCCTTGTCCAGATGCAGGGGCTGATCGCACTGGTGAAAGAATTTGGTTGTGTTCCGGAAAATGAGATTCTGGACATTTTTGGCTACAAGAAAATCTACAACGACGAGCTGCTGCTGATGGTGAATGAACGCGAGAAGAAACTCCAGCGCGGCGAACTTGCACTCGATAATTTCACCCTGAAAAATGCGGTGCCCTTCCTGATGCGGCTTTACCAGGCAGGCGTTAAACTATATCTCGCCAGTGGCACCGATGAAGAAGACGTGAAGAATGAAGCCAGGGCACTCGGTTATGATTACCTCTTTGAAGGCAGGATCTACGGGGCTGTAGGCGATATCAACAAGGAAGCGAAAAAGATTGTGCTGGATAAGATCCTGGATTCGATCGGCACGACCGAATCCGGACAGATCATCACCTTTGGCGACGGACCCGTTGAGATCCGCGAGACGCACAAGCGCAACGGCATCACGGTAGGGTTGGCCAGCAACGAACAACGCCGCTACGGACTGAATGCCCACAAGCGCACCCGCCTGATCAAGGCCGGAGCCGACATCATCATCTCCGACTTCTCGCAGATGGAGCAGTTGCTGGAATTGCTGGGAATAAGGTAGCATTTGGCAAATATCTGACGGGGTGACTCAAAGTCACCCTGTCAGTCTCTATTTGTTAATTTCAAGCGGAGATGCTCACAATCTAACACTTACAGATACATTCTGCAAGTGTTTTTTTATTATTTGCTAGGAAGAAGCCAGGATTTGGGGGAGTTTGAATGTTAAGCGCTTAAAATATTAGCATGGAAGTTCGTTTATTTTTAAACGAATTGGGATGATATCAAAAATCTCCATTTTCACTTTTTAATTGACGCAATCGATGAAGTGTTAACCAAAACATCTAATAATATGGCTCATCTTTCAGTTTTGAATAGCAAAGGTCGCAATTGAAGTTATTTCTATTCATAATTTGCTTGACCTTTTCCTCAACCTTTTCATCAGCAGTTGATGGAAGTATTACTTTATCTATAATTTTATTAATGTCGACTTCAAATTTTTTGCCCATTGGATCAGGTTGATTGGCCCAATAATCCTCATATTGATCTTCGTTTTCTATATCAAACAAAATCCTAAATTCGTTTTCATGACTAAATTCGATTCTTTTATGTATAAGTGGAACGTAAAAATTATATCCTGATACTGGATAATCCATCTTATGATACCATATATCGGTATCATAATTAATGTATCTTACTTTACTAACTCTAAAAATAAATGTGCTTTTGTCAAGGGCATTACAAAGTTTTCCAACTGTTGTTTGAATTGCCACACCTTCATTTGTTTTTAAGTATAATCTCCACATTGCATCTGACTCATTATCATTAATGTGCCAACAGTTTATAAGTGTGAACTTTTTTAACTTGCGATGAATCCTAGCCATCCCATAATCTTGTCCTTGTTCTGCTCGATATTCAAACTCATTTTTTGGAATTGAACCTTCGAATGGGTCAGAAAATTTATCCGTCCTACAAAAGAACAAAGATCTTGTTTCCAACATATCATTGAATTTCTCCAAATCAATATATCTCCAAAGCACTTTTTTTGGATCAGTAAATATCATATTTCGATGGTTCTCGATTGTCATATGTTTTACAGATTGTTATTGATAAAAAGGTTGTTATGTTATTAATTAAAATCATATCTGCTGGTGTTCTAAGCCAATCATGGAAGAATTTCATTAATGATGTCGTTTGCTAAATCATAAAACCATCTGCGATTATTTTTAGACGGGTAATGTCTAAAGGTAAAAGTTTCATTAGGGGGGATGTTTTTCTTCAATTGACTGCCACTCCCATAATAGTAAATTATTTTGTGATTGGTGAGATCTTGTGTTAAAGCATAAAAAAGTTGTAAATAGTCAAGAGCTCCTATGAAAATAATTTCCTCATCTTGTTCTACTTTGAGGAAATTCCAATCATAGTAGTTCCCTAAACCAATTCTCTTTGTATTTGCAGGAATGTTTGGACCCTTAGAGAAAGTTATGTCGTATTTTGGAAGTTTGAATTCGGAATTAATGAGTCCCCAACCTGCTGATATTATGTACAATGACTTTCCAAATTTTCTGTAAAGATTTTGGTATGTCTCATTTGAATATAATAGGTATGCCATCTTTAGTTCAATGTCGTCGCTATTTTGATTATCCTTGATGTATTGCCTCCATGTTATTTGAGTGCCTTGCTTTAAATCATCTGGTTTGAATTCATTTTTCTGTCGATTGGTTACAGCGGCAAATCTGACACTGTTTTTAAATAAATATTGTCCGTTTTTTTTCGATGAGCACATCATTACAATCTTGTAATTTCCTTTTAATACCAGTCTTTCCTGTTTTGGAAATTCACTATTGTCTGATTTCTTGTGTGTAGTTGATTGATTTGTATTATAGTACTCTTTTGGTATTATATCCCATTCTTCACTTCCATGGCATAAATTATTCTGTGAATAATTGTTATCGGATTGAATACCGTTGGCAATAATCAAATCGTCATTCGAGTTAGTGACCTTTTGTTCTTTACAAATTTTCACCGTAATCTCTTCAATGTTTTTTCCATTCATTTCATTTTGAATGATTTGCCATCTTTGTTGATTATTGTATTGGGTATCAACATTTAAGAAATAAGTGTATATATTTTGCTTCCCTGAACCTGTTTGTCTCCAGCCATTCCCATTTTTTTTTGAATAAATAATTTGATTAAGATCCTGAGAGTTATAACATAATATAAGGCATTTACCTTCGGGTAAATTCTTAATTCCTTGTATTTGAGTTGCTATAGACTGATGTTTTTTAACATTGAACTCAATGCAACCATCACTGTTTTTTAATTCTAAATTATCATTACTGGGTGGATTTAATCTAATAGCTCTCTTAGATTCCATTGTTTGTTTGCCATTGTAACACCATTTTTCTTTTGATGAGCGTTCTACTAGATTTCTCCTTTCTTTGATCCCAAATGTTAAATGATTTTTGTCGAATGCATTAATATTTTCATCTATATTAAAGATTGGGGTCAACACTTTTATCAAAATACTTTCATCGGAATTTACAATATCTTTTATGTCAATAAAGGTACCTGTATATTTAGCATAGTAGATGAAAAAGGATTCACAAAACAATTCATCAATCTTATTCTGTGTATTATTTTCTATGAGGTCATCACTAATTAGGGCTCCTATTGTTCTTCTTAATGTTGACATCGTCCCACTACATAGGGAAGAAACGCCTTTATTATCACATAAGTGCCACTTAATTCTTTGATTTAAATGTCCATTGTTTTCACCATTTGAATTATTTCGAACACCTGCTGTTCCCAAATAAACAAGATGATAGATTTGATCATTGATAATCCTTTGGTAATGTGTTTGTAAAGAATTGATTTCAATGCATTCGCTTAGCGTCTTATAGCATGAATGATTCATAAACCAAAAGTAGATACCTTTGATTGCAGGTACATTCTTCACTTCTTGACAACAAGCTTTTATTCGATTTTTATCGGTAAGCTGTTCATTTAGCCAGTCTGTTATTTGATTTAGATCAGCATCAGGATTGATGGGCATAATTGAATTTTTTAATCTGTTTGGAATACTGCATTTATCGTGTCTTTAAATCGCTTCTTGTTATGAATTACTTAAATCAAGAGAAACTTCAAATTACTTCTCACCTTTTCCGTAGCATCTGAGACTACCTTTCAGGCGCTCAATCAATTGTTCACTTAATCTTGTTTGTTCAAGCACAATCAATTGGCTTGCATATTTGAAGCAAAAATCTGCAAACTCCTGGTCATTCTCGACCATTAACTCAATAACCAGTTCTTTCGTTTGCTTGTTATCCGCAACAATTTTCTGGCTCGGATGAATTGGATAAGTAAGTAGGTATGGATAAATCCAACTCCCTTTAACCGTTCTTAAAACAATCCTTTCTGGTGCCAAATCAGGCTTGTTCAGATTAATTCGGTGAACACCTAAAGTATCCTTGAAATAGTCTGAAGGATTGTACCCTTTGGGCGGATCTGGCACATAATAGTCTTCAATTGTGCTGATTTTGTCCAGTCGATCCAAGGCGTAAACCCTCAATTCATTGAGTAAAGGCCATCGAAACGGGGCATTGGATGTAATCTCAAAGGCTAACAGATACCAACCCGAAATCCAGCCGTTACTGTATTCTTTCAAGAGTAATGGCAGTAAACGAATCTTCTTGGATTTATTGGGCTCATCAATTTTGTGATGGTTAGCCGATATCAACTGTCGTTTTTGAATGCTTGTGAGGATAACGGAATAGTTTTCACGACCGGCAAAGATCCCGTCCTTGATCAGACTGATTGGTTTCCAAGGGACACCGCTATCATCCTCCGCACTCATAAAAGCAATCAGAGCCCTTAACCGGTTAGCCAATCCATCGTCAATGATATGACTGCTAAAGGCAAACAGATTGGCCAGCTTATGCCAGTCTTCCGTTTTGAGGTTGTGAACAGGATTAAAAAGAGTAAAGGGATTTCCTTGATTATCTTTCAGAACACTGTAGCGATCATTTTTCTTGACAACATAATCGATGATGGTTGTTTGGCCTATTCCTGGATCGTTATTGTATTTCTCATTCAACGCCAGGTTGTATTGTTTCAGATCTTCACGAAAGGTTCTTGCCGAGAGAAAATACTCCTTTTCATAGAGATCAATCCACTCCTTTCTGGTTTTATTCCTTTTGGGTTCAGAAAGGACCTCCTCAAGTTTTATCAGCCTTTCATGATTCTTCATTATGCTGGTTTGGGTATATGTTAAAAGTACAATTATTCTCAGAACCTTCAAAATGCAACCATTCGACAAAAGCAGACGATCGATTCAAACTCGAATCAATCGTTTACCATCATTCCTTTATCAGAATTAGGCTTTTTGTCTCGCCTGACTCTGTATCACAGGAAATTAGTAAGATGGGAAGATCCGGATTGAGAAATTTTATGGTAAACACTTCCATCAGGCCAAAAATCAGATTAACCCACTCTTCCAACTTAATGAAATAGGGCTCGTAATCCAGACCATCATTAAAGGGATATTCTGCATGTAAAAATCTCCGGCATTCATTGTAAACAGTAACAAATTCAACTCTTGAAAGGAATCCATCTTTTCGTTCAACCATATTTACATTATCATTTTTCCCCTTAATTAGGGGCATTATTGGGCTTGGATAAAAATCCGGATTTAAAAGCGCAAGATCATTTAATATCTCAATTATATCAATCGATGATCGGAACTTACTTAACTGCCTGCTGTACTCGTCTTCGTTGAATATAAATGATCCTAATGC
>CAIUUO010000147.1 GCA_903902325.1 uncultured Bacteroidia bacterium | reverse complement strand
GTATGCATTAGCACCGTGCTTTCTTAAAAAATGTTTGTTTAAAAGCTCCATCTGCATTTGCTTAGGGTTATCACCTCCTAAAAGTACTTGGGTGTAAAATGCCATTTTAGCCACCTCTTCCAACACAACAGCGTTGTGTACAGCTTCATGGGCATCCTTTCCCCAGGTAAATGGCCCGTGAGAATTAACGAGTACAGCTGGATTATGATCTGCATTCATACCATTGAACCTTTCCACTATCACCTTTCCTGTTTCAAGTTCATATTCACCGTTGATTTCATTATCAGTCATCTTTCGAGTGACAGGAATTTCCCCTTCAAAGTAGTCAGCATGTGTAGTGCCAAAGGGTGGAATTCCCTTACCAGCCTGAGCGAAGACAGTTGCCCATGAGGAATGGGTATGCACTATACCGCCAATATTTTTAAAGTTGCGATATAGTTCCAGGTGAGTTGATGTATCTGACGAAGGCTTAAGATTCCCATTCATAATCTTTCCTGATAAATCCACCACTACCATATCCGAAACTTTCATTGTTTCGTAGGAAACTCCGGATGGTTTGATGACCACCAAACCCCTTTCCCTGTCAATGGCTGAAACGTTTCCCCAGGTAAAAGTTATCAACTCATACCTTGGAAGAAGCATGTTCGCCTCGAAAACTTCTTGTTTTAACCTTTGCAACATACTGTTTTACAATAATTTTTGCATATTATCCCATACACTATCCAATGCTGAAATGACCTGTTTGTATAAGGCATATTTCTTTTCGTAGATCTCTACGTTCGTTGGATTTGGCTCCATTCTACCTTTAATCTTGATCATGCTCTTCGCTGCTTCTTCAAAGTTCTTGAATTGACCTACAGCCACCGCTGCGGTAATTGCACAGCCAAATGCACCTGTTTCACCAACGTCAACGGTTTCAACCGGATACTTCATGACGTCGGCAAATAGCTGTGTCCACTCTTTGGAGTTGGCTACGCCACCTGCCAGACGAATTTCCTTCACCGGCCGATTTCGTGTGGAGAGAAGTTTTTCTAAATGATATCTGTGGCTGAAGGCTATCCCTTCATACACGCTGCGCAAGAGGTGTGCACGGGTATGGTAATTACTCAGTCCTACGAAACTGGCTTTGGCGTTTGGGTGTACATTGCTTCCCATGAGAAATGGCAGGAAGATGGGGCAGAATTCCTCAGCCGGAACTGAAGCTACCAGAGTATTTACCAACTCGTAAATAGATTTTCCTTCCTGTTTTGCCAGTGCTTTTAACTCAGGGAGCAGGGTATTTATGAACCATTCGTTGTTGCCCGCAGAGGTAGGGCTGCACTCCTCAATAAGGTAGTACTCGGGAAGGCAAAAGATTGAGTTCATCATCACGCTACCATCGGTTATTGGCAGCCTGCTAATGTATTCGTTAATGCTCCACGTACCGGCAATCATGCATACGCGGTCTTCGTTTGCCGCATCCACTGCTATGGCACAGGCATCAATATCGAACATTCCGCCAGCTACTGGTGTACCGGCTTTCAATCCGGTAAGTTTTGCAACTTCTTCGGTAATATATCCACAGATATCAGTAGAATTTTTTAGAGGAGGAAGCATCTCCATTGCGAACTCCAAACCAAAAAGTTGCAAAAGATCAGCATCGTACCGGCGGGTTTGAAGGTTCAGAAAATTTGTACCGGAATAATCGGTAATTTCTCCATAGGCTTCACCGGTAAGCATGAAACGAACGTAGTCCTTGCACTCAAATATCCACCTGATATTTATGATGCAATCAGGCTCATGGTCCCTGAGCCAAGCCAATAAAGATACGGGCTGGCATGACAGAATTTTTTGATAGGATAATTCGAATACCTTTTGAGCTGTGCCATCTTTCTCCCAATTCATTGGATATTCGTAAGCACGGTTATCGCTGGAAATGATGCCGTTGCGCACCGGTTTATTGTTCTTTCCCCAAAGGTAAAGTCCCTTGCCATGTCCGCAGCAGGCTATTCCGGCAACATCTTCGGGCTTAACCTTCGTTTTAAACAAAAGATCTTTCAGCACCTGACAGTTAGCCATCCACATCTCCTGCATGTCGCGTTCTGTAAATCCAGGTTTGGGTGTAATCATTTTTGTTTCTACCGAACAAACTCCAACCTCTTTTCCGAATGAAGTGTAGAGTGCCGCTTTGGTAATGCTGCCACCATTGTCGAGGCCGATGTAGTAATTCATCATTTTAAGTGTTTTTTAGTGAAGCATTATTATTCATTGCTAAATCGTATTTTTCATTAATAAATCGAATGGCATCTTTTATCGCTTCCACATTGTCAATTTTCGGATCGTTCCACATCTCGATCAGGTAAGGTCCTTTGTAATTCAGTTGTTCCAGTTTTCTGAAGCAATTCACAAAATCGACACAACCCTCACCAAACGGAACACATTTGAATTGTCCACTGAAGGTTTCCGTAACTGCTTTTGTCTCTTTAATGTGGACAGCTACAATGCTAGAGATTCCTTTCTCAAGTTCCTCCTCTACGTTATTCCCCCATGCAGTCAGATTACCGAGATCAGGATAAACTTTGTACCAGGGCGATTTGATTTGCGATTCGAACCACAAATGTTTGGTTATTGAGTTCATAAAAGGAGAGTCCATAATCTCCATAGCCAGCATCATCTGGTATTTTTCTGCCAATTTAGATGACCACTTCATTCCTTCCAGAAAGTCTTCAGCACTCTCCTGGGTTGATAATTCATAATAGACATCATAGCCTGCCAACTGAATCACACGAATGCCCAGATCATCTGCAAATTCGATCGCCTTTTTCATCAAATCGCGGGCTTTGGATTGGACAATTGAATCAGCACTGCCAAAGGGAAATTTCCGGTGCGCGCTGAGGCACATCGACCGGATGGGCATATCCATTTCATGGCAAAGACTTAGGAGCATGTTGCGACTCTCTTTACTCCAGGATAATCTGTCAATACGCTCATCTGCTTCATCAATGGAGATTTCAAGATAGTCGAATCCCAGTTCTTTTGCAGTCTTCAGACGTTTTTCCCAGCTCCACTCGGGTGGAAGAGCTTTCTCATATATACCTAGCAGGTGACCAAATAGCATTTCTTCTTTGTTACTTATTTAATAAATGACTTCTTTACTCCTTTGATTTTTCTTTATTTAATTTTCAAATGCAAGGATTACAAAACCCCGTTGTGCTACCTCTCAGTTAATCTCTTCCATATACATATGTTCCTGACTACGACCTGCCATCAATTTCGACTGCCGGTCATTTGATCTTCATTTCCCAAATATCTAGCTTAGTGCATCTTGCAGAACCACCTTCACTGAAAAGATCAATACCATCATAGTGGAGGTTTTTGTCTTGAGCCGAAGTAGTACATGTCTGGCCATTGACAAATGCCTCTATCAATTGTTTGTCCAAAAACACATGCATGCGGACTGGTTGTCCCTTTGGAATATAGGAGGGTCGCCCCTGTCCAGGTGTTACATTAAGAGCTTTTTCTGTATTGGGAACCCTGCCATCAACGCCATATTCATTTGTGGTTGTATTAAAATAAATCCTGACAAAGCTCGTTCCGTCATCTGAGATCCGAACTTTTAGCCCGAAACAACGAGCATCATCGGGTGTAAAATCAGCGATGATTTCCACACAGTCACCGTGTTTATTGAGGTAATCAGAGGCGTTCGGCGATACTTTTATGTTTTTCAGTGAATAATGTGCACCGCGAAGAGATTTCATCTCCGGCACTGGTTCCTGACGCAGATAGTCCCCTTCTAATTCCAGAACTCTGGGTATAACATGTACTCCTGACCATGGAAGACGATCAACCTCAGAATTGCCAATTCCGGAATACAATGCCATCAGGATACGGCGTGGTGCCCCACTAAGGCCCTTCTGATCCACACATAGAGGATTATAGCAGTGAAAAGGATTTGAATAATCGAGAAGTTTGCCCTCTTGCTTATCAGCGATGAATTTGAAATCCTTTCTGTCAAAACGTCCGACCCAGTATCGAACAGGCCAGCCACCCAATATCAGTACATCTTTATCGCCAAATGAAAGCAGGTACGGGAACTCCATGAAACCGACTCTGTCTTTACTACTTGAAGAACTCGTGTCCTTTCGTTGGGTGAAAATCTCACCCTTCTCCTGCCAATGCTCCAGGTCTGATGAGGTCCAAAGCATAACCGCATCACCCTGATTCCCGGGCCTGGTACCTTTATACATTCTGGATGTGATGGTGCACCATGTATCGCCCTCCTTCCAAACATGCCCGTCATGGTGGTATTTGGTCAGAACGGGCTTCTTGTCGGTATAAGACACCAAACCATCATCACTCCGGGCAAGAACTCCAAACTTGCCTTCGGTTCCCTGGCCGGTGTAGAGTATACGCGGAATCCCCTGGTCGTCAATAAAATGGTTCATCAAATAGATGCAGAAAACATCGAGATAGCTGTCCGCCCATGGGCCGATGGGCCACTCGGTCCAATGCACCAGATCATCGCTGACATAATGGTCAAGACTGGAGTAATTGAGCAAGGAAAATATGTTTCGGTAGGAAAAAACGTGGTATTTACCTTCATAAAAATACGCGCCGCACGGATCGAAGATGTGCCCCAGAGGCTGAGTCAAGTGATAAGCAGGACGCCAAGGATCCTGATCTGCCTCAACCTTCAATGACTTCCAAAGCGTGCTGCAGGTATTGATGTTCTTGTCCACAGAAGCATCAAAAAAAGCGTTGTAATCCTCTAATGCCTGAGTCAAGGAATTCTTTGCGGTCGGATTTTCCAAGTGTTCTACCCCGCTTAGGAAGGCAACCTGACCGTCGGTCAACGGATTTCTCCATAAGGCAACGGCATCGATCCTGCAATCAGGGAAAGCTCTTGGGATGGAAGTGCCATAAAGATCCGGCTTGCTACACTTAAACGCTCCAATTAACAGGTCATCTTCGAACGGCGAGCACAGCCCCTGGCGAAGCGGGAGGGAACTTATCAGATTTCCGTTGCAGTAAAAATCGAGACGCCCATTGCCGACACGAACAATCAAATCCAGCCATTGCCCCCTCCTTATAAAACCCAGTGGCAGCTCTCGAAAGACCTTACCTGCCGGGGTCTTGACCCCAAGGAATCCAATCGCCAGACCTGTCGGATGAATGGTAAGTGCCATGAAATCGGAAAAGAACAACGACCCACTCCCTTTCGGGTCTATCCATGCCCGGACATAGAGGCTGAAAGCGTCATCCACAGGCCGCAATCTTCTGGCTCTGTGCGTATCAAGAGAGAGCCATCCACCTTCAAAAACTGCTACAAGGCCATCTCCACCGCGCTTTACCGATGCAGCATATTCAACAGGAGTCAGCCTTTCGCCTAAATGAGCGTTCCCAGATATCGCCAAATCCACGGGATAATTCTCACTCGCGGTGGGGGTTGCCATATGCCAAACAGTTTGTGCATCCTTGAATGGATTGTCAGTTGTCTGAGCGATTAAAAAATTAATTCCAACAAAGAATTTTAGAAATAATATCAACGCTAATTTCTTCATAGTCCCTTATTCTATTGTTCACGCAATTCATTCACAATTAGCTTATTATCAATACAATAAAATCAATGATAAATCCGGTAGAGTTCTCCATCCCATCTTTTGCTATTTTCATGATCAATTTTCTTCCTGAGCCAAACATTTGTGTCTGATTTTCCCCTGTTCGCCAAAGCATAATATGGGATTGCAACAATCGGCTTATCAATAGCTGTTCTTCCACTGATGGTTACAATTCCGTTTAACAGGTTCGAATTATATTGAAAACCGAATTTGGCACTATCCTGAAGAGTAACATCTACACTTCCTCCATTATCTAACCCTTCAATTGCGTAAACGATTGGCCCCCTTTGAATTGCAACTTTCCCTACATCTGATTTTACAAGTGGGTTTGCTTCCATCAAGACTACCGGCATATCAAAATCAATCTGAACGATATCACCTTCAGTCCAGAGTCTATTAATGGTCAGATATCCATTCTCCTGGGGTAAGCTTGTTAATCTCTGGCCATTAACTGAGAAAGAATATTTTTTACACCAGCCAGGAATACGGTAGTGGATGTTAAATTTTTGGCTTTTTTCTGGTTTAATGGTCAGTTTGATATCTCCAGCCCATGGATAGTTGGTTTCCTGAATTATCTTAACTAAGTTATTTTTAAGTTTTATGTCGGCGTCACTGCCAGCATATAAATGAACAAAAATGTCTTCAGCGGTTTGCGTATACATATATTTTCCTATTCCTAATAAGGTCCGGTAGGTGTTCGGAGGGCAACAACTCCAAAAATTTCCTCTTTGCAAGTCTCCCTGAAGCGGATTATTATAATTGAATGATGTGCCATCCAGTGATATTGCATGAAGAATGGCATTATAGAGTACTTTTTCTAAAACATCCGAATATTCTGAATTGGTCTTCAACCGAAGCATTTTTGAAGCAAGGCCGGCTATGCCGACAGCCACACATGATTCATTTAGCCCATCATTGGGTAATTCATAATCCATCCCAAATGACTCCATTCTTGACAAAGGGCCGGCGCCCGCCGTAATAAACATCTTCCTTTTTGTGAGATTGTTCCAAAGTCGTTCGGCGGCATTGATATAATCCTTATCCCCGGTTTCTAAGGCAACATCCAAAATACCTGTTAAAAAATAAACCCCGCGAACCGCATGTCCCACTATTTTGCATTGTTCACGAAATGGCTTATGGTCCTGATAATACTCAAGGGGATAAAAACGACTTTCCATTTTATCCAACCTTTCGCCTGCATCACATTCATTACCATTTAACCCATGACCTCTACGTTCAATAAATTCCCGTGATAAAGAAAGATAGTTGGTATTATTTGTTGCCCGGAACAATTCGACAAGACCCAATTCCATTCCCGCATGACCAGGAAACCCTTTTTCCACATGCTTTGCTACAAAATGCTCAAATGCGTTGTCTGCTGATTTTTTGGCTATGTTCAAAAATGAATTATTTTTGAATAGCCCATAATGTGCGACTGCCGCTTCATATAAATGCCCGATTGATAAGCTTTCATCCTGAATGATTACATTAGACCACTCGGGTAGATCCCTACTTATTCCCCATATATAAACATATCCATCAGGCTGTTGGGCAGCTGCTATAATTTTTATCACACTATCCATTTTTTGTTCCAACATCTTATCAGGGAATTGATGTAATGCATAACATATTGCTTCCAGATGCTTATAAATATTTGATTCATGCCATCTGGCCCCTCCCATGCTCTGGTCCTTTTGTCCGTTAGATATCCCCTTCGCTTCCTTTAATATTGATTCGAGGTAACTCCAACTATGGGGAATGGTCTTTTCCTTATAAATTCTAAGCTTTGGAAGCCAAAAATTATCCTGAATGGTCACATTAGAAACAGGAACTGGGGTAATGATTACGTCAAGTCCCTTTACTTCAATTCTTTCTTTCTGTTCATTTGGAGAACAACTGATAATGACGAATAGGCTAATTGCCAAATAGATAATTCCGTGTAAATTATTCTTCATAAGTAGTATGATTTGAATTATTGCAGACAAATACTGCGAAGTGGATTTGTGTAGCTGAAGACCCCTTTATCCAGTCCTTCGAGCGGCAACCAGGTATAATAATACCCACTATTTTTCCCGGCACTATCAAAGTCTTCAAGTTCAATTTTTCTACCTTGTGCATCACTGGCAGTGAATCGCAACCAGGGGATACCTTTTGAATTCTCAGGCGCCACTGCAAGCCGCAACGTCCTGGCATCCAGAATAGGCAAGGAGTTTAAACGAAGCTCACGCAATCGGGCCCAATTACCTTTGGAGGCAGTATTACATTCTTTTAAAACCTCTATCACAAACTCATGCCTACCTGGTTTGAGCTGCGGGCTCTGCCATTGTACCAAGGGAGTCAATGTCGGGGAATAATGGTCAATGACACCCTGTTCTACTCCATCAATCAGGAGTCGGGTTTGCCCTCCATCCGGATTCTTGTCGTAAATCATGAATACACGTTCCCCGGTAAATTCGGCGACCAACCGCGAACCCACCTTATTCGATTGGTAGGAAATTTGAGCCCTAAGTTTCCAATCACCTTCCTTATAGGAGATATTGAGTGGTTCTACAGGCCTTCTCCAGGCAAGTAAAACAGGACCATGATAGATAGATCCAAATCCCATGTATTGATTTTCCCCTGGCCAGAAGTGTGGCCGCATGTCCAGTTCAAGTTTGATCTTATCTCCGGAGCGCCACTTGCGATCTAATTGCAAATAGGAGCCTGATTTAACACCAGTAACGACTTTGCCATTGACTTCAACAGTGGTCATCTTTGACCAGAATGGTATGCGGAGACTAAGCGGGAAGGAGACGGCACGATGTTGATCTACACGAATCAGGATTTCTCCTGTACGCGGATAATCCGTGGTTTGCGTAAAACTCACGGGCACACCTCCGGCTTCAGCAGTGATTTTTCCCGTGCCATACCAGTTTAATGCAAGACCCTGGCTGTCGCGCATCACTGCCCAATCGGCCAGTATGCCTATTCCCCGAGGTGCGTTGACACTACAGCAATTGAGTTGCTCGGTTCCGGAACGGATTTGAAACGCGATATCAACCGTACTGGGACGGCGTTCTCCAACGGTACCAGTGTGATAGGTGCTCCACGAGCCGGATAGATCCCAACTTCCATAAGCTGCATTCAACTGTGCTAGTTCGAGCATATCAGCAATAACAGGATTTCGAGTCATCTTTAACATCTCGACTGACAATGCCTGCCATGCAACAGTACAGCAGGTTTCGATCCAACCGTCTGCATAGGGATTACCTGCGGCTGCTTCGTAAGTTGAAAATCCACCTGTGTTGTGAATATCTGTTTTGGCGATACTCCACCAGGTAAATTCAAAGGCTTTGCGATAATTTTCTTCCCCGGTAAGCCAATAAAGTTCTGCCAGTGCCATGATGGTATGGAGCCGCTCCCAACGATTCCCATCACGCGATTCAGTTTGGTAGAACTCCTTGCCTGCCAGAGCGCGGTTCAGATAGTCGCCGTATCGAAGGAATCCCTGAGTGACGATCTGCTTGGAAAGTTCCAGATACTTTACTTCACCGGTGGCATGGTAAAGCAGACAGAGTGAATGTGCAGGCGTGAGATTGAACTCCATACAGCCATGCCCCCATCCGGTCTTTTCAGCGAGGATCAGCTTATCGGGTTGGTCAAGGAATTCGGCGCAAAGCCGGTTACCGATGCGGCGACAGGTTTCAAGGCTACGAATGTCGCCGCAGAGCCGATGATATTCCATCAGGCCGATCATGATTTGATAATGATTCCAAGCATCCCACGTGCAGTTAACAAGCCTTGGGCTATCAGTATCAGGCAATCGATTAGTCAATTCATATTCCTTTGACCAAGGTCCCAAATAGCCAGAAGGTGTCTGCAAATCACATAAGCGATTAACAAAAACATCGAGCATTCGTTTGAGTTCCGGGTCACGGTTCAGTCGATAAAGCGCAATCCCTCCAGTTAGGTTTTTGCCTGCAAACTCACCCGACCAAGGAAGAAGATTTCCATTCTTAGGTTTATTTTTCTCCTCGAACATTCCGAGCATGTAAGGATTCCGTTCCACTATCCCAAGGAGCCAATTCTGTGTGATCGCCTGCTGGAACACCTGCTGGCGACCTTCCAATTCAAATGAAGCATTGCTAAAGCGCTCCAATTTTGGCTGGACGACATAAGCCACTTTGTAGTCTTTTTCAGTATAAACAGACTGTTTGCCTTTACTACTATGCTGAGCATTCAATTCATTACTATGAACCAAATTGGCAACCAATCCTAGAACTATGAATAATATTATTCCTTTTATCATCATTTATTGTACTATTATTTTACTGGTTTTCTATGATTGATTGGTTCGTACAGTTTGTGCCCATGCCTCAGCCTATCCAATGCATAAGAAGTCTTCTTCGCCCCAATAAATAGGTGAAATGTAAAAAACAAGTGTCTGATGGAAGATTAATTGCAGGTATAACAGTTTCCAATGCCAAGCGGCTATCCTTGTTTTGCAATACTTACATTGGAATTGTTCAGAAGTTTTTAACAAATAATGATCCCTGAAATATTCACTATGCTTTCAGGGATCATTTTACTTAGTTATTTGTAACCTGGGTTTTGTTCCAATTTGGCCCCTCCGTTCAAATCAATTTCGGTTTGCGGGATTGGCCACAAATTATTGTAAGTTTGAATTGTTTTGCTCGCAACAGAAGGAACAATCGAACCATCACCTAAGAGAAGATTACTTAAATTTTTTGTTCTCTCATACAAAAGGCCCAACCGTTGTAAGGTACAAGTCCGGAATTCTTCAGTGACTAGTTCTCTTGCTCTCTCATCCAGGATAAAATTGATATCAACAGCTGAAGGAGCAACTGCCGCTGCGTTAGCTCGGGCTCTTACTACATTTATATCTGCAGCAGCACTCGCCTGATCGCCCTTACCCAAGAAGGCTTCCGCCCTCAACAAATATGTTTCTGCCAAACGCATAGCATAAATATCTCTCCATATCACTCCAGAGTTAACTATTCCATCAGGATGGTTAAATGGTGTTGTACACTTCATAAATGTAGGTTGATAATATCTAAGTTCCTGAGAAGCTAATGTTGCTTGCGTTGCCAATTGCCCAAAGTATTTCGAAGTTGGGTCATTATAGTAGTATTGTCTTTTTACATTGTAGGTAGAATTCCTCATATCATTCCAGCCAGATTGCCAAATAGTTTGTTGTAAATAATTACTTAGCAGAACCCAACCTACCGGACGACCCAATTCATCATTGAGAACAAACCCATTACTACCGTTTGGATCCTTAATTGAATGATAACGGGCTCCAAATGCGCGCTCAACAGCATAACCAGTACTTCCACCGGTAACATTATATTCAACCTGAAGCACCCAAATGGACTCCTTGTTTCCTGAACTTCGATTTTGGTTACCTATCTGGAACAAATCCCAAAATACATCTCCTGCCACGCTAGTCCTTTTGCCAAAACGAGTGGTCATAAGCTTATAACTGGGGTTACTTATTACCTTGGATGCTGCATCAATAGCCCCTTGATAATCCTTTAAGCAAATGTCAATCTCTGCAAGCAAATGATTCGCTGCACCCTTTGTAATCCTTCCCGGAGCTTTCTCTGCATCCGGATCAGGCAGATTTGCTGCTGCAAATGTCAGGTCTTCTTTGGCGAATTGATATACTTCGGCCAATGTATTCCGTACAAAATCAATTTTAGGGCTGTTTATTTCACTCTTAATAATGGGTACACCTCCATAAAGGTTTGCCAATAACCTATATGCCCACGCGCGGAAAAACCTTGCTTCTGCAATTACCAGTGCCTTATCTGAACCAGAATTCCATTTAACATTAGCCGATTCAGCACGACTAATAATTACATTTGCATTTTTTATCATGGTAAACGCCTGAGTCCAGAACATCGAGGCAGCAAGATCAGTCGGAGTGACTACCGCGTAATTGGTATGGTACTGACCTGTCAGGTCTTCACCAAAAATTCCGAAATCAGAAGCTATACCAAATAATATATAATTATTTGCATTATTTGCGGTATAAATATCTCTGGCATTGGAGTGTAGTGTTGTTATTGCAGTTTCAAATCCTGCAAGGTCGGTGTAAGAATTTTCAGGGCTTAGAAATCCTTTCGGCACTTCATCCAGAAAAGCTTTGTTACATGATGCTGCAAAAAAAGCTAAGACCAACACTAGTAAAGATTTTCTTAGTAATATTTTTATTGTTTTCATAATAGATGTTTTAAAAATTGATACTCAAACCGGCAACAATCTCACGCATACCCGGATAGCCTTGCCCAATTTCGGTTCC
>CAIUUO010000146.1 GCA_903902325.1 uncultured Bacteroidia bacterium | reverse complement strand
TTCCCGTTGCGTTTCAGGTATCCGCAGGATGAGATGAACAAGAATGCAGCCAATTATCAGGCAGCTATTGCCAAACTGGACAAGGGGGATACCGAGTTCTCCAAAATGTGGTTGATGCAATAGACCATTGGTTGATTGAATAGATATGAAGAAGCCATGAAGCGAAATGATCCAATCATTATGCTTTATGGCTTTTCCTTTTTTTGAGGTGAAGCCCCTATTTCTTAACATAAATTAACTCAAATCAGTTTGTGAATGGTTGGGATATTCGGATATTTACATCCGAAATACATAAGAGAATATAAATTCAAGTAACCGATTTATAGCTATTTACACTAATTTTCAAAATTAATTGAAATTGAAATTCCTAAGGTTAATTACTGATTAGTTAAGGTTAATATTTATTAGGATTTCATTCATGTTTACAGAAATTATTAACTACAATTACAGATGAAACCCTCATGCACAATCGTTTTCAAAATAGCATGTAAATTGTCCTGAGGGTTCCATACGTACGTTCTAATTATCAATAAATTAATACTGTTATTTACGTATGAAAATTTTCTTATTATCGATTTTATTCACATTTGTTCTGTTCCAACCCGGTTTTTCGGTTGAAAAAAAACAGGTTACACCCGAAACAGCCCTGCAGGCCTATCTTCATAATGGAGATACATCCTTTAAATGGGAGTTGAAAGATCAACTCAAGGGTGACGGAGTCACATTCTACAGAGTTGAATTTACCTCTCAGACCTGGCAGAAAATCCACTGGACACACGACCTGATGATTATTATTCCGGATGACCTGAAGTACAACGAAGCACTTCTTTTTATTACCGGAGGAAGCAACAAGAATGAAGTACCCAACTCACATAAATTTACAGAGGATCTTCCAGCTGAGTTTGGTAGAATGTCGAAGGTGAACAAAACAATGATCGCGATTATCTGGCAGGTGCCCAATCAGCCATTGTATGATAATTTGACGGAGGATGCGCTTATCTCCTATACCTTGCACAATTACCAGAATGACCACGATTTTAACTGGCCATTGTTATTTCCTATGACCAAGAGCGCTGTTCGCGCCATGGACATCATGCAGGAATTCGCGAAAAAGGAAGCGCATAAAAAAATCAAGGGTTTTGTCGTTTCAGGTGCTTCCAAACGCGGCTGGACAACCTGGCTTACCGGGGCCAATGACCCCCGTGTAGTCGCCATTGGACCAATGGTAATTGATATGTTGAACATGCCAGTCAATATTCCTTACCAAAAGGTGGTATGGGGTGACTACAGCATCGAGATCGAAGATTACGTAAAACTTGGCCTGGCCCAGCAATTTGGCAATACCGACAGCAAGAGCAATGATCTGGTCAAGATGATCGATCCTTATTCCTACCGCAAATCCCTGACCATGCCCAAAATGCTTTTCATGGGAACCAACGACCCTTACTGGCCCGTGGATGCTGTGAAAAATTACATTGATGATATTCCGGGGAACAATCACATCTGTTATACTCCGAATGCAGCCCATGACATGGGAGACAAGAAAAGAGCTTTCGCCACATTGAGTGCCTTCCTGGGAAATACGGTCAGTAAGAGTAAATATCCTATCTGTGACTATAAAATTTCGGAGCAAAATGGAAAGATTACCATCACAGTCAATGCTACCGCCGACAAACTTGTGGATGCTTCCCTGTTCTCAACTACATCGCCAAATCAAGAGTTCCGCGACAAAAAATGGGGTTTCATCGGATTGAATGCAGAGAAAAAGCCCGTTGTTACCGTGGATGTAGATTACCCCAAAACCGGTTTTAAGGCATTCTATGTGGAATTGAAGTACAAATCTCCATTTGGCCAGGACTTTACCCAATGTACCAGGATGTTTGTAACTTCGGACAAGAAGGTATTATTCAAACAAAAATGATTAGCTGATTAGCTGATTAGTTGATTAGTTGATTAGAAGGCGTCCTGAAAATTTTGTATTTTACTTCTTAGCGGTCTTTGCGATTCTTCTCTTTGCGATCTTTGCGTGAAATTCAAATTAAATATTTCACGCAAAGGACGCAAAGATTTCGCAAAGAAGACGCAAAGAATCACTTAATTAATTAAGCTGTTTCTATGAAAAAAGCACTTTATTTTTTCATCGGTTTTGTCGTTTTTCTGGGAATATTAATTTTCTTTTCCACTGGATCTGTGAATGTGGATCCTTTCGTGACTTCGTCCTATTTTAAAAGGACGATGGCCAGGGTGGACAGCATCAGGAAAACTGAGATGGCTGTGAATGATTCTGTTTTGGCAGGATTCTCAAAGGTCAGTATAACTCCAGGAATCAACTATGCGACAGATGATGCCGTAGCCGGAAAATTCAAGGCTGTACCACTTGCAGGATTTGGTGCGCGGAAAGGTAAATTTGCTACAGGGGTTCACGATAGTATTTTTGTAAAGGCCGTTGCCTTGAAAGTAGGACCCAAAATGATGGTTTTCGTGGGGGCGGATCTATTGATTATGCCTCCGAATATCATCGATATTGTGACTGAACAACTCGCAGCCAAAGGTATTTCAAGGGATCAGCTACTTTTTTCGGCGACTCACAGTCATTCAAGCATAGGTGCCTGGGGACCGGGTTTTGTCGGTGAGCAATTTGCAGGAGTACCCAATATGGAAATTCAAAAATGGATGGTTGGTTGCATTGTTAAATCAGTTGTGACTGCAGTTGCTGACCTTTCAAAATCTGAAATAGGTTATGGTAGTTTTGATGCGGCCAGTTTAACCAGAAACAGGTTTATCGGAGAATTGGGAACGAAGAACAATGATTTTACTTACCTGCTTGTCAACCAGAAAGGGAAAAGAAAAGCGGTCATCGGTACTTTTTCTGCCCATGCCACTACCCAGGGGGCCGGAAACATGGAATTCAGCGGCGACTATCCCGGTTACTGGGAACGCAAAATGGAGGCTAATACTTATGATGTGGCCGTGTTCTTTGCCGGCTCAATTGGAAGTCAGAGTCCGACGGGAAAAGGCAAGGGATTTGAAAGTGCAAGGTATATTGGGGAATCCCTGGCTGATAGCCTGATCAAAAAACTGCCAGCAACCGCTTACCAGGAAACCTCCGGCATATCAGATGCCACGCTAAGGGTAACCTTACCGGAATACCACCTTCGCCTAACACCCAAAATTAATTTATCGACATGGTTGAGCAGAATACTGATGCCTGAACCACAAAATGTCTTCTTTCAGGCTATTCGCATCGGTAAATTGATTTGGATCTCTGCCCCATCCGATTTCAGCGGGGAATATGCGCTACAGATAAAAAATAGTCTGACTGTAAAGGGCTATTATGCAGTGATTTCCAGCTTCAACGGCAGTTACGTTGGATACATTGTTCCCGGCAGGTATTTCTACATGGACGAATACGAACCAAAGATCATGGGGTGGTTTGGACCAACCATGGGCGACTACTCCATGGATCTGATCCGGCATTTGACGGATATTGTGGGGAAGTAATGTGCTAATGTGCTAATGTGCTAATGTGCTAATGTGGCGATTTGATAATATAGAAAATTTTGGATTGCAGGGAATCGAAAATCCAAAATCGAAAATCCAAAATTGAATGAAGAATCTGAAGCGACGATTACGAATCATTAAATATACATGCCTGCCTCTGGTCGGGATATTGCTGATAGGTTTGGTGGTGATCTTTGCCAAGCCTTTGTGGCGACATTTTGTTACCTATCCCAAATACCAAAAGCAGGTGGAAGCATTTGCCCTGAGGAAAAAGGAATGTCCAGATGTGACAGGATTAAAAATCTACAGGGGCGTCCTGCATCTCCACAGCTACTGGTCGCACGACAGCAAGGGAACAATCTATGATCTTGTTTCTGCTGCCAAACTGCGCAACATCAATTTCATGTTTCTGACAGACCATCCGCATGGTGACAGGGATACTTTTCCGAGAGGATACAGGGGAATTTATGACGGGGTGCTGGTTGAACCAGGAAGTGAAAAACAAGGATTTGATGCCTGGCCGCTTAAGGATTCTACAATTGTTGACTGGAAAGTTGATAAGGATACTGTTGCCAGGAATTTGGTAAAAAATGGCGGCATGGTTTTTTATGCCCACACGGAAGAGCCGCATAACTGGTCCAACGAATGGTTTCAGGGTATGGAGATCTACAATTTCCATTCGAATGTCCTGGAAAAAACTTCCACATTACCCATCCTGACAGATTTTTTAATCAATGGCTACAAATACCGGGCTTGGGCTTACCGAGGCATTTTTGATCGTCAAACCAAGATTCTAGCCCGGTGGGATTCACTGAATACCCACCGGAAAATTGTGGGATTTTCGGCGGTAGATGAGCATGAGAATGTAAATTTCAGGGCCCGGTACCTGAAAGATGGTCGTGTACAGTGGATGGGTGTCAATACCAAACCAATGGGTGTCATGAAAGTATCGTTCTGGAATCGCTGGATGTTCCACGAACCCGATCAGAGCGGTTGGATCTTCAGGTGGATGCTTGTCAATACCTACGAGACCTCCTTCAATAATTCGGTGAACTATGTTTTTGCTGACAGCCTTACGGTTCCGAATATTTCACATCATTTGATTCTTGGACATCATTTTACAGCCTTCAAATTCCTTGCCGATGCGACTGGTTTTTGTTATTTTGGCGAAGGCAAAGACGGAAAGATGCTTGGAATGATGGGCGATTCCATCAGGTTGGCTGATATCGGCAAACTGAAGGCAATATCTCCTTTTCCTGGCCGTTTTACCCTGATCAGGGATGGAAAGACCGTCGAAGTAACTGCTGGTGACGGTTTTCAATATGCATTTGAAAAATCACTTACCAAGGGAGCCTATCGCCTGGAGGTTGAAGTAAAACCCGGTGATGAATGGCAGCCCTGGATCTATACGAATCCGATTTACCTTTATTAATGTGCTAATTTGCTAATGTGCTAATGTGCTAATGTGCTGATGTGCTAATTAGTCTACCCTCAAATTTCAACTCATCATCATCTTCTTTTACATTAGCACATTAGCACATTAGCACATTAGCACATTAGCACATTAGCAAATTAGCACATTAGCAAATTATTTAATTTTTTTATCATGAAACTACTACTGATTATTTTACTTGTAATGTTTATGGTTCCGGCTCAGGGGCAAACACTGAAAGCTGGCGCTGCCATGAGGGACATCACACCCGATCACTTGATACCGATTTCTGGTGGAATGGGAACTCCCGATATGCCTACAGGTTTCCAGGGTAAACTTACAGTACGTGCATTTGTGTTGGAAAAGGGTTCGACAAGGTTTGCCATCGTTGGTGTGGATAACATCGGATGGCCTGCTTTTCTTGGCGACAAATCCCGCAAACTGATTAAGGGAATTGCGCCTGAAAACGTACTGATTGGTGCCACGCACGCGCACAGCTGTCCGGACGCATACGGATTGGTGGATGATAAGGGGAATACCGGTGCAGATATGAAATACCTGGAATGGTGTGTCAAACAAATTGCGGATGCGGTAAACGAGGCTGTTGCCAAACTTGAACCGGCTTCCATCCGGACAGCAGTAGGAGTAGCCAAAGGACAAATTGCTTACAATTATTACGCACCAAAATTGTATGACCCGCGAATGGGCGTAATCCAGGCTATTGCGACAAAAGGGAAAAATGCAGGCAAACCAATTGCCACATTGATCAATTATGCAACTCATCCCGAAATTCTGGGCACAAGCCGTAAACTGATAAGTCCCGATTTAGCCGGACCGCTTTACGACCGCCTGGAATCCAAAGTGGGAGGAATGGCCATCTTCATGAACAGTGCCCAGGGTGGCATGGTGACTGCTGATACCAGGGTCAATACCAAAATTGATGATGGGAAGGAAAACAACGATTGGAATGAATGTATCCGCATTGGTGAATTGATGGCAGATGAAGCCTTGCGCATCATCGAACCCGCAAAGGCTGACGAAGATGCGAATATCTATTGCGCGTCCAAAACCATTAAATTCCCGATTGACAATGAGAAAATGAGGTATGTACTGCAGCATTCACCACTTGCCGCCGAATTTGCCAAAAGCAATGACTTCTCTTCCATTTCAACCCGACTGAATCTTTTAAATATCGGAAAAGCCCAGATAATCACCATTCCGGGTGAGGCTCTGCCGAATATTGGGTTTTATGTAAAAAGAAAGATGCATACCGAACAACCGATGCTTTTCGGCCTGACCAACGATGCATTCGGCTATATGCTGACCAAAGAGGACTTCAATGGATTTGAACGCTACAACTACATCAGCCGTACATCGCTTGGTGAAATGACAGGTTGCATATACGAAGAGGAGGCTCTCAGGTTTGCAGGTGAGTGCCCGGCCCCTTCAAAATAATGTGAAAATTGGGAAATGTGAAAGGAGCAATTTTCACATTGTTTACCTTACATTCATAGTTCATAGCTTCAAATTATGAAAACAACCATTTTGCTTTTGGGTGCCATTATGTTCACTATTTCAATGACCGGCTGCATAAAATCCGTTCAGGCGCCCAAAATCGTCCAGCTAACAAATGGTTCCTACAACCACGATCTGGACAACAACGATAACTTTTCGCCGGATGGAAAGTGGCTGGTGTATGATACCCGCACTGGTATCGGCGGAATAGGCGGTTCCCCCTCCGTGGAGAGGGTCAATGTCGAAACAGGCAGGATTGAAGTGCTTTTTGCGGTAAAGGACAACCAATCCTGGGGTCCGGGTGCCGGAGCAGTCAGCTACCATCCGACCGAAAACAAGGTAATCTTCATTCACGGACTGCCTTTCTGCAGTGAGAAAAATCCCTACCAGCAATGGAAAAGATCCGGAATCATCGTGGAGGATAGCCATCCCAATGTTCCCATATACATGGATGCCAGGGATATTACATTTCCATATACCCCTGGTGCGCTGAGAGGTGGCACACACAGGCACGAATGGAGTAAGGACGGCAAATGGGTGGGTTATACCTACAACGACGCCATTATGAAGGCGATTGAAGACTCTACAGGAGAAACTGTTAACCTCAGGACAATCGGGGTTTCCACGAGGCTTCATCCCGTTTTAGTTGATCACAGCGGGGAAGGAGAGAACCAGAGCAGCGACTGGTACAGCGTACTCGTAGTTCGGGTGGTTCCAAATCCTGCTCCGGGTAGTGACGAGATCAGCAATGCCGCTTCGGATAGTTGGGTTGGTACCGGAAGCTATATCAAAAAGGATGGTAAAAAGCAGGTGGCAAGGTCGTTTCTTGGCAAAGTGAGAAGTAAAAGCAATCTGGCTGTCGATGACTTGTTTGTAGTCGACATTCCCGACTCCATCAGTAAACCGGGGGAATTTGGTCCATTGGAAGGCACCCCGAAAACGTTCCCGATGCCACCGAAGGGCACCGTTCAGCGCAGGTTGACTTTCACGGCAGAAACGGCACATCCCGGATGCAGTGGGGTTGTGCGTTCTTCATCCGATGGCAAATGGATCGCTTATCTGGCAGCTGATGCCAAAGGCGTGCAGCAGATATTCCTGATATCCCCGGAAGGCGGAGTCTCAAGACAGGTAACAGACCACCCCGCCGGAGTGCAGAATGGTCCCCGCTGGAGTCCCGATAACCAATCAATTTGCTATCAGTCTGAAAACAGTGCGGTCATTTGCAAAATTTCGGACGAGTCCTTTGAAAAAAGATATCAAAGGCTTACTCCTGTCAGCAGAGAGGAGTTATCAAACATCGTCTGGTCGAACGACGGGAAAACAATTGCCTTCAACAAGCCTGTGAAGGATGCGCATGGAAAGATTTGGAAACAAGTTTTTATAGTGAAAATCGAAAGTTAGGCAGAAAGGACTATTTGGCAGAATGAGTTTGGGAAGGGGACGTAGAAAAGTCCAGGGGACTGAAAGACTTGGGAATCGGGAGAATGCCTCTATTGTTTGCCTTTTACCTCATTCCATTTTTTCAAAATATTTTCTTCACCTTCAAAATAGGACATTTTGGACTTCTTGTTAAATATCTCAAGGGACGGGGCGATCAGTATTTTCCCTGAATCCGGGTAATCACATACATCCATCCCAATGTATGTCCGGATATCAAGATAGGTACAAGGTTCTGCACCGTGATTGTAAAACTGATGGGCTCCTGTCTCTCCCATTTCACAAAAAACCATATCCCCTTCAGAAAGAATATCAAGTCCTTCAGGTGTTCTGATAGTTATGGACCCTATTAGTACCAGGAAGAATTCCTCTGCATGCCTGTGTGAATGGTAGGCTGATGAATATTGCCCCGGATTCAGTAACCGCAGATCAAAATTCAGATTTTTTGGTTTAATGCCCTTTTTAATTCTGGAGACATCCGAAAATAAACGAAAGTTGTCCATCTTATTCGGATCTTCCCTGAATTCCCTGTTTTCACTTCTTAAAATAGTTGCCATATGCGATTAATTTATAAGACTTATTCTTACATTGATTTTACAAATCGTTTAATCCCTTTCCGTTGAGAATTTGCTGCATGCATTTTTCAACCCTCGATTCCCGCGTTTTGGATTGTTTGGGTGCAGAAAAATAAAGATTGTAGGCTCTTCGTCTTCCCGGTGTCAAGGCATCAAAGGCTTTTTTCAGAGCAGGTATTTCGTCCAGTTTATTTTGAAGTTCTTCAGCGAAAGTTTCCGGATTCTTTGCAACAATTACTTTCAAACCTGCTTTTTCCACTTCAATAGCTTCGTAGATATAGGCCTTCAGGATTGTTTCTTTTTCAACTATTTTCTGAACATCGGTAAACCGGATCTGGCGGGCTGCCTGGGTATTCTCCCCTACATTTTGAAGTAGACCATCGGGATCACTGAGCAGGGCGCCCTTGAAAAACAGGAGCGCGCAATATTCTTTAAATCCCTGGATGAGAACTATGTTGGTCTCCTGAAAGATATAACAAGGCCATCCCCATTTCACTTCTTCAGTCAGTTGACAGTCAAGCAGAATCAATCTCAATTTTTCCGCTTCTTCTTTCCACTTTGGGGCCCTTTTGAAAAATCCGTCAATCTTCTGATTCATACGTTTTTTTTAATGGATTATAATTTTTTAAAATCATATCATTTTACGCAAAAAGCCCATTTTTGTTTAAGGATTGATTTTTCCAAATTCCATGCAAATATCTGTTTCTCCATCTCCGTCATTCCGTCTCATTTTCTCAGTTCTCACTCTCTCAATAAACTCCTCCACACCTTCACCTGCTCCCTTTGCAATTACATGGATACTTTTAGAGAGTCCTGAAGGCGGGTTCGGGTCAATCAGCCAGACCGGGCTGCCATAAGGTGCGTAATGCAATAAGCCGGCAGCAGGGTATACATTCAGGGAGGTACCTATGATACAGAGGATATCTGCCGATTCGACTGTTTGGATAGCCGCTTCCATAGCAGGGACTTCCTCACCGAACCAGACGATGAAAGGCCTTAACTGACTTCCCTTTTCGCACTTTTCTCCCAATTGGATCTCCTTGTTTCCAATGGTATAAATCAGCAAGGGATCGACAGAACTTCTTGCCTTGATCAGTTCGCCATGAAGATGAAGAACATTGGTCGAACCGGCTCTCTCGTGGAGGTTGTCGATGTTTTGCGTGATAATATGAACTTCGAAATTTGTTTCGAGTCGTGCGAGCAACAAGTGTCCCATGTTGGGTTCACAGGCTAGTATTTGCTTACGGCGTTCATTGTAAAAACGGAGCATCAGTCCGGGATTCTTGTACCACCCTTCTATGCTGGCCACCTCCATGACGTCGAACTCTTCCCACAGGCCATTGGAATCGCGAAAAGTCCGGATGCCACTCTCCGCAGACATCCCAGCACCGGTAAGGACTACAATTTTCTTCATATTTTTTGGTTCGGGATTTTGGATTGTGCCTGTTTATAATATTTTCTCAAATTTAAAGATAGTTTTCTTTATGCTGTCATAAATTTGTGTTGTTCATCCCTTCATTTGCATAAACCTCCTCCTTCTCTTAATTATTCTTTCCCATCCGACCATATTTTAATTTTCCAACGCCAAGATATAATTACATGGTATGTATTATCTTTACTAACTCTTAATTAGAAGGATGGGACGGCAAAGTAAGTACACGATTCCTGCCATGCTCCGAAATACTTATGGTGTTTATGGCGAGCAGTTGTCGCTGGTTTATGCCGGAGACGGGAACCGTACGTATAAACAGCTGGAAGTTGAGGTTAACCAAGTGGCAAAACTGCTTTGTTTGCTGTCAATCGAAAAGGGGGACAAAGTAGTTATCCTGAGTACCAATATGCCCAATTGGGGAATTGCCTATTTTGCCATAGCTACTATTGGCGCAGTAGTTGTACCCATTCTCCCCGATTTTTCAGCAACAGAAATATCCAATATCATCAAACATGCTGAGCCTAAGGCTATTTTTGTATCTGAAAACCTGTTACCCAAAATTGAATCGCTTACCGCTGATCCTTCTAAAGTTATTTTTGGGATTGAAACCTTCAAAAAAATTTCGGGGTTCGATGCTAGGAAGGCTAATGCAACGGAAATTATTCACTTTCCAACGGTTGAAGAGGATGATCTTGCCTCGATTATCTATACTTCCGGAACGACCGGAAAATCGAAAGGTGTCATGCTTACGCATAAAAATATTGTGTGGGATGCCGAGCATGGTGGACTGATTCATCCAATCGGTACAAAAGACAGGTTCCTTTCGATTTTGCCACTCTCGCATGCCTATGAGAATACCATTGGATTTATTTTTCCAGTTATGTATGGTGCGTCGGTACATTACCTCAGGAAATTGCCAACGCCTGCTGTACTGATACCCGCATTGCAATTGGTAAAACCAACTGTGATGCTTACCGTCCCATTGATCATTGAAAAAATTTACAAAAAGCAAATTGAACCAAAATTTAATAATAATAGTTTCATCCAATTGATGTATCGCTTTCCTCCTTTCCGTATATTTTTCAACCGGATGGCTGGTAAAAAGCTACTGAAAACGTTTGGGGGAGAATTAATCTTCTTTGGAATTGGTGGTGCAAAACTAAATGGGGAAGTAGAGCGATTTTTGCATGAAGCAAAATTTCCTTACTCCATTGGTTTTGGCCTCACTGAAACCTCTCCTCTTGTCGCTGGTGCAGGACCGGCTTTTACACGTCTGAATACGATCGGACCGGCCATGCCAGGCAACAAGGTAATGATTCATTTGCCCGATTCCAAAACAGGTCAGGGTGAGATATGGGTAAAGGGTCCTAATGTGATGAAAGGATATTACAAAGAACCTGTGTTGACCAAAGAGGTTATCACAGGCGATGGTTGGTTTAAGACGGGTGATCTGGGGCTATTTGACAAGAAAGGTTACCTAGCCTTTAAAGGCCGTTTGAAAAATATGATCGTTAGCGCTTCCGGAGAAAATATCTACCCCGAAGAGATTGAATCGGTAATCAATAATTTCAAAAATGTAGTTGAATCGTTGGTTATCCAGCGAAAAGGAAAACTGGTTGCCCTTGTGCGGCTAAATATGGAGGACCTTGAGGCACAATACCATGCTTTCCTTGGGCAGGCGGATCTTTACAACGAAAAACTGGATGACTTGCCGCAGTGGCTTGACGGCTCGAAGAACCAGACGGTTCTTTCCCCCGCGATCCCGTCGCCAACGGTCTTGATGAAAGGCTTGTCGGCCAGCGGGATTCCCACGGCTGTGAGGGCGGCGGCGAGATTT
>CAIUUO010000145.1 GCA_903902325.1 uncultured Bacteroidia bacterium | reverse complement strand
GATTGGATTATTATGATTGTTTTCGGCTGTACTTCTTGTTTTTTTGGAGCTGGTAATGTTTTTTACAATACCATATACTACTATTTTGGCGTTGCCTTACTGGTTCTATCGCTCCTGTTTATTGCATACATAGTCCTCAGTCCACTTCTTTATCGGAGAATACATGCCTAATTGTAATCAGCAGGTATGAAATTCATTGAGAATCCTGAGATAGTTGCAATGCCCGTTATAGGAGATCGGGCGCCTGAATTTTGCGTGGAAACCACTCATGGATCAATTTATTTCCCATGTGAATATTATGGGGAATGGGCAATTTTATTTTTTCAACCTTCCGATTTTCACTCCGAATATGGCCTTGAGAATGTTGAATTGGCTTCAATTGAGCAAGAGTTTAGGGATATTAATTGTGAATTGATTGGTCTGTCCTTTGGCAGTCTTGGATATCATCAGGAATGGTCAAGTTCGATCAGAGTGAAAATTGGATCTCACAGGCATGAAAAGGCTGCGCTGAACTTTCCATTGATCGCAAATACAAGCGAGGAAATTTTTAAACGATATGGAATTTTAGAAAATGAGAATAGTGATCCTAAAGCGACAAGAGCTGTTTTCTTTATTGGTCCGGACTCCCGAGTTCGTAGAATGATACATTACCCTGTATCAATTGGTTTTAATTTGGCCGAGATTAAACGGGTGATAATAGCCCTTCAGAAGGACGATCATTTCCAGAATTCAATGACTTCCAATTTGAATTCAAGTTATATTCAGGTTAAACCAACAGCCGAATGCTTTGAGACTGTCGTGGACCGTGCGACTAGCACAAATAGGGAAACTGAATCTTGCGATTGTTTCTTTTGTACCAGCTCATTTATCTAACATCCCCCTTTTATTTTTGTTGTTTTTACTAAAACGGGTGCTGTCGAATTTTTGAGTGCATCTACTAATATTTTCATATCTGAGGCTGCTTTCTTCCTGAAATTGTATATATCTATCTCTTTTTTCCCTGCATTAGAACCAGGTTCTTCATTTACTTCAAACATTTTTTTAAAGTTTGAGGGCGAATCCTTTAGCAAGAAGTTTTCAGCCTTTCCCATATATCCGGCCATCAAATAGCCTTTTCTGGCAATTTGCTGATCGTCAGCGTAAAAATAGTTTACCTTGTGTTTTTGATCAAGAATATTCTTCCATTGCCTGTCACTCATTTTGTCAATCGGTATATTGATGGCGAAAGGCAGGTGGTAAGCCTTGAAAGATTCGGGTGTTCTTACATCGATGATATTGATGCGATAATAATTGTTGACAATCTCGTTGGCCAGCTTGTCACCAGGTACCTCAACAGATATTAAATCAGCATGAGACAGCTCATCATTAATCCGGGCCTCCATCCGGCTTTTACTATCCGGAGTGATCGCAACAGCTGTCAATATCAGGAAAGCAAATCCTACTGCTGAGGAATACATAATCACCTTGTCTTTTGGTAATTTTGATTGGATGCCGTTTACTCGATTCTCAACCAACCGTGTAAAATAGAAGGAGGCAAAAGCCACAGCTGTTAAAAGGAAAGCAAACAGGATTTTCGACATCCCCAGTTTTTCGTTCATCAAAACAGGACCCCAGGCTTCAGCAAGGAATATCTTCTCAAACATAGGATAACCTTCGGCAAATAGCAAGACCCCAAGACCTGAACCGAAAACAAAAGCCAGACCGTCAAGCTTTCCGATTGCCGCGGCGCAAACACTGGTTCCAGGGCAAAACCCACCAACAATAAATCCCAGGCCCATGATGGCTCCACCGACAAGCGCCGACCAGAGAAAGGTGGGATTAATATAGATCAGGCTTAAATCAAGAATTCCAATTTGGCCAAACAAGAGGACTCCAATCATCGCGGTGACTCCGGCTGTAAAGAACACTTTCAGAACAGTGAAATCATAGCCATAAAACAAACCAACCAGTTTCTTTGTAGAAGAGAAACCTGCCTGTTCCAGAACAAATCCAAATCCAATTCCGGCAAGAAGGGCAATGATCAGGTTGAATTCATTGCTGATTATAAATGGCACTAATGGTCCCATATCAATTATTTTAACCAAAGGTTTCTAAAAAAATAGGCAAATGCATATCCTGAACCAAAAATGGCCAACATGGTGATGATCCCACCAAATGACATCACTGCCATTCCGCTTAAGGCTGCTCCGCTGGTGCAGCCACGACCAAGTTGTGACCCCAGTCCAAACAATGCGCCACCAATAATGGCCGCGACAATCCTTGTACGGTTTGTTATTTTAGGTCCCCTTTCCAGTTTTATCCCAACCCGATTTGAAATTACACCAGAGATGAAAGCCCCAATAATCACTCCAATCACCTCAAAAACGAGCCAATCTTGTAGCGGACCATGCGGATGTTCTTCGCTGTATGTTTTAATATAAGTTGTATTTGCCGAATGTTCTGGCGCCACTTTTACAACCGTAGAAAGGACAACGCTTTTAACGGCACCGCTAGCTCCTAAACCGCGTCCGGTCACGTAAATGGTAGCCAATAATACCAGCCCTAAAAAAAATCCGGCCAAATATGGATTCATGTATTTCTGCGTCTTCATTGTATTTTGTTATTTAATTCGTTTTGTTCAGGTTTTACCTCATCCTCTTCATCAAATTCTTCATAACCTGTTATCATGGCTTTGATGTTGGAAGTTGGTGTTTTGCCTGTGGTGGTCATATAGACATGTACTATCAGAAAAATAATCAGAAGAATTGCTCCCATGGTATGCCAGAAGGCAATGCTTGCAAGAGGATAATCTTCAATGACAATCAAATTGTTTTGATCGAAAGTTTTGTAAAGCAGGTATAGTATACCCGAGATAATTGTCATTGGCACAAGTAATAATTTAAATGACAGATATACTATACGTTGAAGTGGATTCAGTTTGCTCAGTTCAGACTTTTCTGTGGGATGATGCTCTCCCTTGAAAATACCTGACATGTAGTAAATAACCTGTTCCTTTAATTTCCGGGTTGTAGGAATATACTGTCGCCATTCTCCTGTAGTGATATGCCAGAAAATAGCGAGTATGATTAATCCAATTAATAACCACGAGGCAGTACGGTGAAATTCTGCCGCCTTTTCAAATCCAAAAATAGTATATGCCCCATGAACTTCGAACCCTGTCAGTGCCAGAAAGATAATCAATGAAGCTTGCGACCAGTGCCACAAGCGTTCAAAACCCTTGTATATATATACTTTTTGCATGTATTACATTTTTTATAATTCAATGAAGGAATCAATTCAGCATCTACTCTTCAGGTTTATCTTCGTCGTAACTGATGATTTGTTTCTCATATTTATTTCTATAAATTTTACTTAGAACACGAATAGTGGCATGACCAAAAACAGCCAGTAAAGTCAAAATAAGCATCCAGTAGCCAAAACTGTCCTGAGTTTTATTTGAATCTCTCCCCGGAAGATAAAATCCGGAAAGTTTAGCCAGCCTCCCATTGGTACGGGTATGGCACTCCGCGCAACCAACCGATTGTTCTTTTGGTGAAACCATGTGATTGACAGGCCAGTACATAACTGTTTCAACAAAACCATATTGACCACTATAGGCAAGACCTGACTCTTTCATTCCTGCAGCTACAGCTTCATCCCACTTGAAATCCTGCCAGAAAGCGCTGTCTCCGGCGGCTTCACCATAAAGTTTTGGTTGTGCCAACCTATTGTAAACTTTATCATAAATCTGGTCGCCAACGTGAATCTTTACAGGGATTATTTTGGATAAACGATCATGATACGATCCGTTGAGGATATTCATTTGTACAGGGATCGATTTAATGGAATCGCCGAGTAAGTAATGGTCAGCAGTTCCGTTAAACCATATATAATCTGGCTTTACATTTCGTTTCCAAATGAAGGAACCTTTTATCGACATGTATTTGTGGTTTCCCATAGAATCTTCTTCTTCATAGGGTTTACCATCCTTGAGTTTTCCGGCATCCGACCATTTCCATGACATTTTTGTCGAGTTAACTTTGGCATACTTGGGAATATGACATGTCTGACAAGAAACCCTGGATCCATGTCGATTCAGCACATCACTGAGGTGAGGTGTGGAGGTATGGCATTGCTCACAAGTGGCACGATTGGAATTATCCGATGATACAGAATACAATTTGCCTAGAATATTGTGATTCTTGGCCGTATGGCATGCAACACATTCAAGATTCATTCCATTGGCTCCCATGTGAACATCTACTTCACGGGAACAGGAGTTTAATGCAACATCCAGGTCTCCATGTTTTACATTATTTCCACCTCCCCCAAAGGAATGACAGGATCCGCAATTACTTTTTCTGGGAGAACCTACACTTCGGGCTACATTTCCGAGGTTTACATTTCGATCAGGATAACCAGCCATTGAAGCCCCTTTCAGATATTCGTCACTATTGTCATGGCAAACCATACAATCGACATTTCGTGCATTATTGAAATCAAAGTGGCTACTGGTCATGCCATAACCGATGTGGCATTTTGCGCAGGATTTTTGATTGGAATTGGTTCCAAGGCAGAAGTTATTCATTACGTTTTTCTTCCCTGAAGAAGCAACACCTCGTCCTTCTATATAAGATGCACGTTCCCAATTCCAATGCGAGGAAGACATTACCTCCTTGTGCGTTTCCGTGTGGCAGGAAAGACAGGCTTCTGTTACCTCCTGAGGCGTCTTGAAATTTTCTTGTAAAGCCGGTAATTTACTGTGATTAACAGACGGAACAGCCTTTAAAGCATATTTGTGCTTTAGTTCTTCAAGTTTAAGGTTAAAGGAATCCTGATGGTGGAAGATATTCACCATAAAGAGTGATGAAATGATAACAACAATTACAAAAGATAAATTCCTTAGCATGGTATGTATAGTATCACACAATAATTATGAGCAAATGTTCATAATTGCAAAGAAATGTAATTATTGTATTATATCAAAACATCGATATGTAATTTGAAATTATTCTGAATTGTAAACAATGAAATTGTAATGACTTCGTACAAGTAGTAGTACTTAAAACTTATTTGATTCATACCTCTTAATAGTCCAATTGATGGCATAAAAGGAGAAGGCAATTAGCAGAGGCCATGTAAACAACCATATTATCTGAGTGATCATATTTTCCGGAATTAGATGTATTAATATGTATGTGATTCATTATTAAGTTCTTCCATGTCAATTTTCTTGTTGTCGATTGCACGCCATGCAATCCATATGTAAGCTAACACGAATGGAACAAGTAAGGAAACGTAACTCATCGCGGTAAGGGTATATTGGCTGGATGAACTGTTTGCAATGGTCAGCGAACTCTGTAGATCGAAGGTCGAAGGATAATAGGCCGTATGGTTGAAGCCGGCAAGCAGAAAGAGGGAAAAAACCGTGAGAATGGTTCCCAGACCTGCTAACCAGATTCCTTTCGTACTGCATTTTTCAAAAAATAATAGTGGTCTGATAATTCCAAGCAGTACCAAAGCAACACCCAGAACAAGAAGTATGGCAACCACAGGCATTTGCAACAGGTTATGAAGATACTTGAAGGATTCTATTGAAACTACTCCTGTTGAAGGATTTACTGCAAACCCTGACGATAACAAGGTCCATATTACAAATGACAGAAAGAATACAACAAACGGTATAGCATTGAACAGGAGTTGTTTTTTGACACGTTCCATCATGGCCGCATGTTTGATTCTGTTCATAAAATAGAGCAAAGCCAGTACTCTTGCAAGAAAGAGTACCGTAAGTCCCAAAAGGAGGTTGTGTGGGTTCAGGGCAGCTTCCAATCCATGAGCGAGACCTTTCCACTCCGAGATAACGGGCATTTTATCACCTGTCAGTAAAGTTATGTTATTCATGTTCACAGAAAATTGTGAACCAGTAAAAAACGTTGCCACAGCTGTACCAATCAGGAGAGGAGCGATAATCCCATTTAGGAGCAAGAATGTTTCGTAAGTCCTTTTCCCCAGAAAATTATTGACTTTACTCCGGTATTCATAGGACACAGCTTGTACAATAAAAGCGAAAAGGATCAGTATCCAGACCCAATAGGCTCCGCCAAAACTTGTTGAATAGAACAAGGGAAATGATGCAAAAAAGGCTCCTCCAAAAGTAACTAGCGTAGTAAAGGTAAATTCCCATTTGCGTCCCAGTAGATTGATGAGGAGGGTTCGCTCTTCGTTGGTTTTGCCTATGGTATAGATCAGTGTCTGTCCGCCTTGAACGAACATCAGAAATACCAGGATGGCGCCTAAAAGTGAGACGATCATCCACCAATATTGTTGCAGGGAGATATATGAAAATGCTTCAAACATGATTTCAGAAATTTTATGGTTAGTTTTTGACTGAATCCTTAAGATCTTCGGTTGGACCAATTTTTATACTCGTTGTCATGATCCTTATTTCAGCGATAAGCAATCCTGTAAAAAGGATAAAGAACATCCAAAAGGTGATTTGGACCGATGTAGATTTAAGTTGGGATACTGCTGCTATAGTTGGTAGAATATCCTGAATCACCCATGGTTGCCGACCCATTTCTGCTACAATCCAGCCTAGTTCAGCGGCGATGTATGCCAAAGGGATAGTCCAAAGGGCGGTGTAAAGTATAAAACGTTTCTTGTCAATTTTATTTTTCAAAGTCAGCAGCAATATCACCAGAAAAAGAGCACCAAAATGGACACCCATTCCAACCATGATCCTGAAGGAATAAAAGGTCATCGGAATATTGGGTATCAATTCGTGCACATCCCTGCCGGCATAGTATCCATACCCAAAATTGGCATAATTGGCCTCAAAGGTGGCCTGGGAAACTTTGGCCAAACTATCATTTCCAGCCTTTTTTGCATTGCGGTAATCAGAAAGTGCGCGAATAGCAATTTTACCTTTTTCACTTCTTTGCTGGAAAGAAAGTATGTTGTGTTCGGGATTTCCATGAACAATATCCTTTATTCCGGGAACATAGGCATTCGGATCAAGGAATGCCATGTAAGAAAGCATATTCGGAATTTCTATCTGAAACCTGAAATCCTGCTTCTTGTGAAGCGTTTCCTTGCTGTCTTCCTTTAATATACCGATAGCAACAAGAGGAGCATTTTGCTGTCCTACGTACAGGTTCTCCATGGCTGCAAATTTCATGGGTTGGTATTTGGCCATATTCCTTGCGGAACCATCCCCTGTAAGAACAACAAATGCCGTGGTAAGTAATCCAAAGACTGATGCCACGATCATGCTTTTCTTTGCCAGCTGATGTTCCCTGTTTTTCAAAAGATACCAAGCACTTACACCTATCACAAATATGGATGCCAGCACATAGCCGGATGATATGGTATGGAGAAATTTGTTGATTGAAACCGGATTGAAAAGTACTTGCCAGAAATTGACCATCTCATTGCGGGCGGTGTCGGGATTGAACCTCATTCCGGTTGGATTTTGCATCCAGCCATTCGCGACCAGAATCCACAATGCCGATAAGTTTGATCCAATGGCAACAAGCCAAGTCGATACAAGGTGAAATTTCTTGCTTACCTTGTTCCAACCAAAGAACATAACTGCAATAAAGGTGCTTTCCAGGAAAAACGCCATGATGCCTTCTATGGCCAGCGGTGCACCAAAAATGTCACCTACAAACCATGAATAGTTGGACCAGTTGGTTCCAAATTCAAATTCAAGAATAATCCCAGTCGCAACGCCAATCGCGAAGTTGATACCAAACAAAGTCATCCAGAATTTGGTAATGCGTTTCCATTCCGAATTTCCTGTTTTCACATACAGGGTCTCCATGAATGCAATGATAAAGGAGAGTCCGAGGGTTAATGGCACGAATAGCCAATGATACATGGCTGTTAGCGCAAATTGCGCCCTCGACCAATCGACAAGTGAAAAATCGATATTTTCCATAGTTTGTTATTTAGTGAGTTGTTCAATGACATGATTGCTGCGTTGATCGTCGGTTTTAAAGTTTGATTTCAAGACATTTGGAAAGAAAAATATTCTGAGAACAAGAAAAATAAACACCAATTTGATGATGAAGATTGTCCATAGTTTTTTACCCAGGGTCATGCTTTTGAAACCCTGATAATAGAACTGAAAGATATTGAAGAGAATTTCTTTCATATTTTTTGAAGTGGTGACCAGAAGGTAGTAAAAAATTAACTGCCGGTCGAGTTAATCAGTTATCTACTTCATCCGAAGAATAATGATAAAATATGGATGCATCAATGACTACAGACATGACCGCTATCCTCGGCATGGTGGCTTTCATGATGATGACAACTCTCGCCACTATCCGTTAAACTTCCTAAAAGATAAAGTTTTACGACCTCCGCTGAATCACCGTTACATCCTCTTACAACAGATATTCCGGCATTATTCAGAACATTTATAGCGCCATTTCCGATTCCACCTGCCAATAGTATTTTTACCCCATCTGCAGCCAAAATACTTGCAATATTTGATTTGCATCCGCAACCCTGTAAAGAAGGAATCCTGTTTAATCCAGTAATTTCATTGTCTTTTGAAATGGCGAAAACATCATAAAAATTGCAATGACCGAAATGGTCATCGACTTGATTATTGCTCGTTACCGGAACTGCTATTTTCATTTTATTGGAATTAATGATGTTGTTAATTTATTTTGACTAATTCGTTGTTGGCAAACGAATTGCATCCAACGCATTTGATATGATTCTCCATCCCGTCAATTAACTTGAAACATTTTTGGCATTTAAACCATTGCTTTTCAAATTCCACATTGCCACCTTCAATTTGAATGGCCAACCCTTCCACGAAAGCCTTTGCGATCTTCTTGAGAGCCCTGTTGTAGATTCTGGTAAAAGTTGGTCTTGATATTCCCATCATTTCTGCTGCTGCCTCTTGCTGCAAATCCTGGTAATTGACCAAATTGATGCTTTCGTACTCATCAAATTGCAATTCCAAAACTTTCAGTTTACAAAGCGGCATTCCAAAAGGCTTGAAACCCGACATTTGTGGTGGATTGACAACTTTTCGGTTTCTGATGGGTCTTGGCATAATTCCACAAAGATAATGAACCTGCGTTCATAACAAAATATAATTGAACAAATATCCAACCACCATGATCCCCAATCCTACGATTCCAATGAAAGTGAATATCAGAGGAAGTTTCAACACTTTACGAAGAATAATCATTTCCGGTAGAGAAAGGCCAATGACAGACATCATAAAAGCCAGTGCTGTTCCAAGGGAAGCCCCTTTTTCAATCAGAACAGAGACGATAGGAACGATACCTGCGGCATTGGAATACAATGGAATACCGATCAGAACGGAAAGCGGTATGGAATACCAGGCAGACTTGCCCATCAGGGCTGCCATAAATTCTTCGGGCACATAGCCATGGGCTCCGGCTCCGACGAGAATTCCCAAGGCAACATACATCCAGACCTTGCCAACAATTTCTTTCAATGCTTCATAACCAAGCCGGATGCGATCAGTAAGGGTTAATTTCTCCTCCTCCTGTCCGCTGTCACCCAAATGCGTTTGATACACCCAGGGTTCCACCCACTTCTCCAGTTTCAGCAAACCGATGATCCAGCCGGCAAGGATAGCTATGACCAGTCCGGTACCGACATAAATGGCGGCAACCTTCCAGCCAAACATTCCATATAAAAGTATGATGGCCACCTCATTGATCATGGGGGATGAAATCAGGAAGGAAAAGGTTACTCCCAATGGTACGCCCGATTCAACAAATCCCAGAAAGAGAGGAATGGCTGAACAGGAGCAAAACGGCGTTACAATTCCAAGGGCCGCAGCCATTACGTTGCCTGTGAACGTCTTCTTCCCTTCGAGCGCTTTCCGGGTACGTTCGGGCGTAAAAAAAGTACGGATTATTCCTACCAGGAAGATGATCAGGGTAAGTAGGAGCATCACCTTGGGGAATTCAAAGAGGAAGAACCGCATGGCTTCGGTAAGGTGGGCGCCTTTTGTCATACCCAGCATAACATCAATCAACCAGTCTGTCATTGGCTGGAGATAATGGTAGATCAGGAACCAAACAGGCAACAATAGGATCGGAAGCCACAGCCAGGGATCGCTTTTTTTCTTCATGGTAATTTGTTGAATGCCAAAATTCATTTTCAATTTATTTTCTCAACCCGAAAAGTTTTTAGTATCCGGACAATATCTCCTGAGCAGCACTTGCCGGACGGATTAAGCTCCTTGCATTGATTGCCCGTACAAGCGCCGGTACTGTTCTGAATATCGATAAGCGTTTTTGCACCCATTCGAATGGCATTTTCAATCTCTTTTGAGGTGATTTGTTTACAATGGCAAATAACCTGATCAGCTTTAGCCATTCTAAAGTTCTTGAAATTTGCAGGGTTCATAACAATCTGTATAGAACGTAATAGATTCCAACGCCAATAAATACAAGTGCTACCACACGACGGAACCAGATTTCAAAGCTCTTCAGCTTGTGGTATACTCCTCCTACAGAACCAACTGAGAATGCCAGTAACCAGGAAAACAGGATAACTGGGATGCCTGTGGCCAGCGCAAAAACCAAGGGCAAAAAAAGGCCGGATGTGCTGGCGATTGTCATCGGAATGAGCATCCCAAAGTAGAGGACCCCACTGTATGGGCAGAAAGCCAACGCAAAAAGCATACCCAGCAAAATGGAATCCAGGTATCTCCATTTGGTTTTGGATTCCATTTTTGAAGTCAGTCTGTTGATTCCCGGAAATTTTATCCTGATTACATCGAGCATCAACAAACCGATGATAATGAGCAACGGACCGAGGATTTTTTCTCCGTACCGTTGAAAGAATCCTGCGAATTTAAACTGATCAACCCCAAAATAGATTACCAGAGCAATAACCGTATAGGACAACGCACGCCCCAGCGTATAAAGCAACCCATTGAGGAAAACACGGTTTCGGTTCTCAATATCCTTCCCGATAAAACCCACGGCCGTGATGTTGGTTGCCAGCGGGCATGGACTGATGGCTGTCATTAAACCAAGAAGAAATGCTGACAGCCATGGCATCGTACTGTTTTCCAAAAGAGTGGTCAGAAATTCCATTACCTACTTGCCTAATTGGTTGTCAACTTTTTGTTTGATGATTGATTTGAGTTTGGCAGGATTTGTTGTTGCATACATGAACCCCTCATTTGTAAGATTAATTCGCTTGTTTCCCTTCACGATCAGGAGTGTTTGACCCGAAATTTTGAGCCTGTCGGCAATTAATTTTCCTGCAGCGTCATCCATGTTGACTGCCTGAAAAGTTGCCTTGCCCGGATACAATGTTTCAATGTCAGATTTTGCTTCAGATTCTACTGCCCTGCAAGTTTCGCACCTGGCATTGAAATGGAAATAGTAGGCTTCAATCTTATCGGGGGTGACAACCGAAATCTCTTTTTTGGCAGTTTGGGCATTGTTTGTTAGGATTCCCAAAACAATAAGTACACAACTTAAAATGAACCTTTTCATACAAATTGATTTATCTGGTTAGCAATTTTTTGATTTCATCCGAAGATGGAACCCTTCCCTTTATTTCAACTTTCCCGTTTACAACCAAAGCAGGAGTCGTCATGACACCGTACCCCATGATTTCAACAATGTCTTCCACTTTAGATACCGAAGCATCGATGTTATTTTGTTCCACTACTTCTCGGGTAAGTTTTTCAAGCGTCTTGCATTTCTGACAACCTGTTCCCAGGATTTTAATTTCCATGATGAATTTATTTGTTTGTTTGACAATCTGTTGTATTTGTTGAAATGATGAGGAACTGGCTGAATAATTGCTGCGCTTCTGCCCAGTTTTCCTTGTTCAGACAATATTTGATTCGGGGAGCCTCAATTTCACCTTGTATCAAACCGGCAGACTTTAATTCCTTGAGGTGCTGGGAAAGTGTTGACTTGACAATCGGAAGGATTTCAGTTAAATCTCCGCTGTAGCAGCATGATTGTTTCGATAACAGTTCAAGGACATACATCCGGATGGGATGTCCCATGGCCTTGGCATACCTGGCCATTCTTTTCTGCTCTTTTGAAATTATTTCCATGTATTCTATTCGTAGTTCGTGAAATTACGAACAAAATAATAAAAATTTCATCTGGCTTGCAAATATTGGAGTATTTTTTATTTTGTCAGGTATTTGGAAATTGCCTTTTCAAGGTCAATGCCGTGCAGGTTCTTTGCCAGTATAATTCCTTTCCCGTCTATAAGGACATTGAAGGGCAGTTCCTGTATGTTATAGGTCTTGGCAACCGGGGATTTCCAGAATTTCAGGTCGCTCACCTGGACCCAGCTGATTTTCTTTGACCTGACAACGTTCTCCCAGTTTGGTTTTTTGGCATCAAGGGATACCCCGTAAATTTCAAACCCTTTACCATTGGTGAAACCTGAGTTTTTGAATTTAGTAAACAATCTCGCAAGATCCGTCTGTTCTTCCACGCAAGGAGAACACCAGGTTGCCCAGAAATCAATCAACACCAGTTTGCCTTTTAGGGAGGATAACGAAATCTCCTTCCCGTTTGGATCGGGAAGGGAGATTTCGGGTGCCTTGTTCCCTTTTTCAAGTCCGGGTACCTGGGCATAGATTGCTGACAAACTGCTGCAAAAAACCAATAATACCGTTGTAAGAATCAGATTCTTCATGAATGAATTAGTTGCGCGTTTATTCATTCATCGGATAACCCTTGTCAATCCAGTCGACCTTTACGTTTTGAGGCAGGTTGAGCAGTTTGTAGTTGGTAAATTGCATCTCTTTCAACAGGGCCATGGCCGGACGGATGTTCGGGCATCTGGAGAAAGGGCAACATCCGCAGTAGACTACGATAGCCGCATTTTTTGGCAATTTGCTCAGTTTTTGTTTCAGCACATTCAGGTTCTCAGCCACCATTGCCGGACCAATATCGATTGACCCCTTGACGATTGCCTGCATACCGATACTGAAGATGATCGGTTGGGGTGATTTGGAATCTTTGAGTGTTTTGGCAAGATCGGCGGGAGCCAGCAATTGCTGTGGTGTCCATGGGTCGTTCTGACCCTGGGCAGGAGAAAAGCAGGAAACTAAAGTTGATGTTGCCATTGCAAAAAGCAGGAGTATGGAGATTCTTCTTTTCATTGTGATAAAATTAAGGAGTTTTATGTGTTTAATTATTTGATTCTGAGTCTGAATTGATGATTAAACTGTCCTTCGTGTCCTTTGAGTATTCCTTTGTGACCTTCGTGGTAAGATTTAAATCTAACCACAAAGGTCTCAAAGTGAAACACAAAGGACTCTAAGGCTTTCTTTTTTATTATTCCAGTTCGAACCAGGGAATAACGAAAACCGTTTTGTCTTCGGATTCTGCAAAGTGCCTGAATTCGTTGGTTTTATTGTTGTAAATATACTCTTTGCCCCATTCAGTGTGATTGGATTGTACCTGGTTGATTGCATCAAGGATAAGGTATAACTCCTCATTTGTCATCGTTGGATGAAGCGAGAGCCGGATCCATCCTGGTTTTTGGGAGAGGTCGCCAAAGTTGATCAGGTCGGTGATGTGTTTGGACTGATCGTGTGAAACATCCAGCAGAAAATGGCCGTAAGTTCCTGCGCAAGCACATCCGCCGCGGACTTGAATACCAAACCTGTCGTTCAATAACTTGACGACCAGGTTGAAATGAACATTATCGAGGTAAAAAGAGATAATCCCAAGCCTTTTGTGGATTTTATCTGCCAGGATATGCAAGTGCGGAATTTTTGGCATCTCCTTGAAAACTATTTTTACAAGCTCTTCTTCTCTGGTTCTCATCTTTTCAACACCCATCTGATTTTTTAACCGGATACTGAGCGCAGCTTTGATTGTTTGTAGAAATCCGGGTGTACCGCCATCTTCGCGGGCTTCGATGTCGTCCACATATTTGAATTCACCCCAGGGATTGGTCCAGTCGACGGTTCCTCCGCCCGGGTTGTCGGGCACTTCGGAGGTGTAGATAGAAGAGTTGAAAACCATCACACCCGAGCTTCCGGGTCCGCCGAGAAACTTATGCGGGGAGAAAAAGATGGCATCCAATGCTTCCAAAGGATCCTCAGGGTGCATGTCTATTTCGACATAAGGTGCAGAAGCGGCAAAATCAACGAAGCAAAGTCCACCGTTCTCATGCATGATCTTAGCCATTGCATGGTAGGGTGTGGAGATTCCTGTTACATTGGAGCAAGCCGTAAAAGAACCTATCTTCATTTTTCGTCCCTTGTACTTCTCAAGTTCGAGGCGAAGCTGGTTCAGATCGACCAGCAGATCCTTGTCGGGGGCCAACTGAACCACATCCGCAATGGTTTCGAGCCAGGAGGTGTGGTTGGAATGATGCTCCATGTGGGTGATAAACACGACAGGACGTTCCTCCGTTGCGAAGCAATCCTGCTTGCAAAATTTTGCCATGGACCTGAATCCCAGGATGCGCTGCAATTTGTTGATCACGGTAGTCATGCCGGCCCCTGCATTGATGATGACATCATTCGGACCCGCATGCACATGTTCCTTGATGAGATGTTGTGCGTAATGGTATGCCTTGGTCATCAGAACGCCTGTCTCGCTGGCATCCGTGTGTGTGTTTCCGACAAAGGGGCCAAAACGGTTGGTCATTGCCTCTTCTATCGGGCGATAGAGCCTGCCGCTGGCGATCCAGTCGCCATAGATAATTTTCTTTTTACCGTAAGGAGAGTTAAAGGTTTGATCAATCCCTATAATATGCTCTCTGAACTTACCGAAATAATCTTCCAACTCCGATTGCATACAGAAAATATGTTTTATACAGTTTCTATCATTGCCCTGATTCCTTCGATGGGATTGTGGTTGTTCACTCTGTCTTTCACCACCAGGGTGGTAACTGCTACATCAGATTTCTTACTGAACAGCATATCATGTCCGACACACAATCCCATTGAAATATTTAGTTCTGTCTTTTTTTCTTTCAAAAATTCGGCCTGTCCGGCAGGGTTACACATGATGCTGCTTCCTTCAATTCCCAGCATCTCTTTTTTAGTGACCTTTCCGCATTTACAATCGACTATAAATACTTCAAAATCAGATGACAAAAATTTTTCAACTGCCAAGGCTTCTTTTGGCATTGATACACAATGTGCTATCCCAATTTTTTTGACTCCTGCCTGACGCGCATAATTGCGGATTTCCTCCAATCGGTTTGATCCACGGACATAAGCAACTTCCGCAGCATTCATCACTTTTTTAGATTGGGTATCGTATAATTCATTTACCACCATGTTTCCCATATGTATTTGCGAGATTATCTTGAGGCAGTCAGAAGAAAAATAGGGAAGAACTTAGTGGGCTCTCCGGCAACCTGCCTTTTCACAGTATAACACTCCTCCACTTTAATATTTTTAAATCCTGTATCAAGAAGATCCTTTTTGAGTTGTTCAGTATCAAATCCCAAATGCACGTCAGCACCGTCACCGTGAAATGTTCCGTCTTCAGGGTACAGATCGGCAATAGCCAAAATTCCTCCCGGTAGGAGCATTTGGTAGAATTTCTCAAAGATGGAATGGATATCCTTAATGTGATGTAGTACCATTTGATTGAAAATCAGATCATAAGACGCATACGGCCTCTCCTTCTCGAGATTCATGAATACAGGAGTTAAATTGGTTGTTTTCCTGTCGATGACTTTCTCTTCCATTACTTTGACCATTCCGGCCGAACTGTCCATCATTGTAATGTGACCCAGGTTTTCGCTCAGAAGAAAACTCAGGATGCCTGTTCCTGCACCATATTCAAGTGCTTTCATATCCTTGCGCAGCGGTAGGGTGTTCTTCATTTTTAGCGCTATCGCCAGAGAACGCTCCATATGAATAGGATTCTCATCCCAGGTTTTGGCTTTATCGTCAAAGTTGCTCATTAATAACTATTTTAATTACGGGTAAATTTACTAACTAATTTTTCTTTTTGCGGAATATTTTAAACTTCCATTCGGACATGCCGCGACACACTGTAAACATTTTGAACAGGTATAGCTGCTCCCGGGTTCTTCCATCCCCGGTTTGTACAGGCTGAATTTCTGTGGCTCCATGGCCACGATATAACATTGTTTATCACATTTGCCACAGGTAATGCAACTATCCTGATTGAGATGAATGCGCAAAAACGAGAATTTGTTCAGCCATCCTGATATCCAAGCAATTGGGCAACCAACTTTGTGGTATTGGTACATTTGCCTTACCTTGCCGTCGGGACTCAGACTCATCATTAATTCCATAATTAAGCCCATTGGGCAAACCCATCTGCAGAAAACTTTGCCGAAAACAACTCCCGTTATTGCTCCGCCCAGCAGGACGAACCAAAGAGAGATATGTAATTGTGATATAGCGATGTAAAGGGATATTCCCAATATGGCAAGAATATAGATTCTTGAACTTACAAGTACTTTTAATACATTTCTCATCAATGGATTGTTAAACTGATTTCTATATTGTATTCTATCAATTTTCCTTAATCATAATCCGGGCAAACGGGGAAATTTTCCAAGTTTGGTCCATTTGGAGTATACACCCCAACCTTTTTTCATCCAGTGGCCTACCACAGGCAAGGGAATGATGAACGATTTTTTGTCGTTTCTGAAAACAAATGCCGCTCCATTACCGGTGTCCATCACGCAAAGAATATTCAGATCCACTTTGTATCCTTTTTTGTTTCCTGAATGAGTTTCCGCGGCAACGATATTATTCGCAGTATTTCTTCCCATTAATTCAGCAATATGACCTTGCTTGGCTATCCATTCGGGGCCTTCAATGGCAGCAATGTCGCCAACGGCAAAGACATCATTGAATCCATCCACCTGACAGTAATCGTCAATTTTTATAAATCCTGCATCGCTTAAGGGTAAGTCGCTGTTTTGAAGTACACTGTGACCTGCAGATGCAGGAATAAACAGGATCAGGTCTGCCTCCAGTTTTGATTCGTCTTCAAAAACAACAGCTGATGGCAAAAACTCAACTATCTTTTTACCAAACCTTTTTTTGATATGATATTGATCGAACATTTTGTTAAGCATTACAAGAGAGCTCTTACCCATTCTTGCCCCTGGTTCATCCATTGGAGCAAAAAATGTCAATTCGTAATTTTCCCTGATCTTCTTCTTTTTTAGTAGGTTGTGGATGTTAAACATCAATTCGAAACCAGGTCCTCCGCGAACAGCAGACTTATCTTTTGGATTCCCTCCAAAACCAACAGCAATTTTGCCGCTTCCCTTTTCAACCAAACGATCGATCTCATCCCGGATCGCCAAGGAAATCTCAGGTTTCCCGCAAATAGAGAGGGTATTTTCTATTCCCTTGTGTTTCATTTTGTCGGCTCCAAAAGCCACGACCAAATAATCATATTTCAGATTCTGATTTTCGCATACAACCGTATGATCGTTGGCATGAATCTCCTTGACTTTGTCAATAACCAATTCAAATGGATATTCCTGGCGGATCTTTTCCAACGAAACTTTTACATCTTCAAATTTGGTTTGGCGAACAGGGACCCAAATCGAGATTGGGTATATATACAGAAAGTCACGGTCGGAGACCAATGTCACGATAAATTTTTTACTTTTCTGAAGTTCGATGGCCGTTTGAACGCCAGCAAAGCCACCTCCCAATACTAAGATTCTTTTCATTTGATAAATTGAATAATAGATGCGGTTTATATTGTTATCTCCGGTTCATCATTTGTGCAATACCTCCGCCGTTTTTCACGTTGGTAAAACCAAGTTGCATCAATATTCTTTGTGCATAGGCAGAGCGCGCCCCTGAAGCACAATAAACTGTTATGTCTCTCGATTTACTGCCAATTTCACTGATGCGCATTTGTACTTCATCCACTGGGATGTTGATTGCACCGGGATAAGCTCCGCCCGAAAATTCGGCAGGTGTGCGAACATCCACAACAATTGGTCCCATGGAAGAATTTGCTACCGAGGATTTGGCGTTTTGGTTTGCCATCATTTGTGCTATGCCACCTCCATTTTTTACATTGGTATAACCCATCTGCATCAGCAATTTCTGTGCATAAGCCGAACGTGCGCCCGAAGCACAGTAAACAATGATTTCACGAACGGGATTGTTACCAAATTCTTCATATCGCTGCATCAGGTCGTCCAATGGAATGTTAACAGAATCCGGATATGCACCTCCCTGGAATTCTTCCGGTGTTCGTACATCAACGATCAACAAGGAATCATTCGCTTTTGCTTTTGGAGATTTTGACTCTTCCTGCACAGAAGTTTCATCTGCCAGTGATTTTAATTCAACGGGTAAAAGATCAATTTGAATGCGCTTAAATCCTGTTGTTCTTGCTTGTCGTTGCATCGAGGTGTATCCGCCAGAGATATTGGTGACCTCATGGTAGCCAGCACCAACCAGGGTTCGAAGTGCCTGGTGCCCTTTCTTGCCGGTTTCGTCATACACAATAACCGGGAGGCCTTTGGCAATTGTGTTCATTTGCTGGGTCAACAATTCCAATGGTATGTGTACTGCACCTTTCACATGACTCTTTTCGAAGGAAAAAATATCCCGGACATCGATAAAGACTGGATTCTTACCAGACGTGAAATCATCCAATTCAGAAACTGTTACAGATGGACTGAAACCGGAAACTCTGTTTTCTGCCGTATAGGCTGCCATATTGATCGCATCATTGGCTGTTCCGATAGGTGGTGAATAGGCAAAATCAATATCCGCCAGATCACTGATTGTCAGTTTCGCTGCAGTTGCTGTGGCGATTACATCGAGCCGTTTATCTGCTCCCTTGTAGCCGGCAGTTTGTCCACCCAGAATGACCCCTGTCTGCTTGTCATAAACCAGTAAAACCGTTACTGATTCTGCCCCGGGATAATAGGAGGTATGGTGTTCCTTGTGAACCACCACTGCATCTGCATCCATACCGGCAGCACGGGCTTGTTTTAGAGAAAATCCTGTAATTCCGGCAACCGCGTCAAATACCCGCACCACTGAAGTTCCGATTGAACCTTTGTAGTGGTGATTCCCTCCAAGCGCATTTTCGGCAGCCATTCTTCCCTGGCGGTTAGCCGGTCCGGCCAACGGAATGCGGACTTTTTTCCCGTTCACACGGTGTTCAATTTCAACCATGTCGCCTGCGGCAAAAATGTCGGGATCGGAAGTCTGCAACATGGAATTGACGAGTAAACCACCGGCTTCTCCGATTTCGAGTCCGGCTTCTTTGGCGAGCTGGAGTGTGGGACGTACTCCTATCGATAGCAGAACCATATCGGCATCAAGGATCTTTCCATTGTCAAGTTTGACTGATCGCGGCATAATCTGTGTAACACCTGCACCAGTATGTATGCCAACACCAAATGAAAGTAGTTCATTTTCTATAAATCCGGCGGTTTCGGCCTCCATCAGGGCCATGACATGTGGCATCATCTCTACCACGTTTACCCTTAATCCCCTTTTAACGAGCGCTTCAACCATTTCAAGACCAATAAATCCACCACCTACAACAACGGCTGTTTTTGGCTTTTTTTCTTCCAGGTGAAGTGAGATTTTGTCCATGTCGGCCAAAGTCCACAAGGTGAACACATGACCGTAATCTGCACCCGGCAGCGTTGGGGTTATAGGCCTTCCACCCTGGGCTAATATAAGTTTGGTGTATTCGAAAGTATTTTGCTCACCGCTCCTTGTGTCCATTGCTTTCACCTTATGGGCAACCCTGTCGATGGATGATACGATGGTATGTGTATGAACTTCGACTCCATATTGTTCATTGAAACTCTCCGGACTCTGAAGTATCAGCTTGGATCTGCTTTTGATATCTCCTCCGATATAATATGGCAAGCCACAGTTGGCAAAGGAGATGTCCGGACCCGCTTCAAGCATAATGATTTCAGCTGTTGGGGAGATCCTGCGAACTTTGGCTGCTGCTGTCGCACCGGCTGCGACTCCCCCTATGATTACAATCTTATCCATGTTACAATATTTGATATAATTATTTAATATTCATTTAAATAAGAGATGCTAAATTCTTGCCATCTCTTTTAATAAAAATTCTTTTGATTTGATTCCAACAAATCTGTTGACTTCTTTTCCGTCTTTAAAAAGTATCATGGTTGGAATGCTTCTTACTTTGAATCTGGCAGCTACGGCTTGATATTGTTCAACATTGAGTTTGCCCACGGTATTACTCGCTTTCAGTTCTTCAGCCAGTTCATTCAATATGGGGGCCATCATTTTGCAGGGGGCACACCACGAAGCCCAAAAGTCAACTAAAATGACTCCATTTTTCGTCTGTTGATTGAAATTTTGTTCCGTTAGGTTCTTGATTTTGGGATTATCGGCAACTATCGGGGCATTTTTCATCTTTTGCATCGAATAATATATGTAACCAAAAAAGGCCAGTAACACTCCTAAAATTACAACTCCAGTTATCATTAGTAAATAAATTAATGTGAATCAGTATTTTACAATTATATTGGATCTTGATTCCTGTTGTGAATCATTTGATTGATCAAAATGACGGAACAAAAATAGTGATAATAATAAGATTTAAGTGATATTATAGCGATTTATTTTTTTGATTCATTATCTTTGTCCTGACAAATTAAAAAAATACAAAATGGAAAGTAGTTGCAACACCAGGACCAAGCCTAAGACTGTCCGTGAATTTTTCACCTCCTGGTATTTTTGGAAACCATTTATCGCTGCAGTTATTGGTGGAGCTCTCGGTTTCCTTTATTATTATAATGTTGGTTGTGCCTCAGGAACCTGCGCCATTACCAGTAATACGTATTCGAGCATTCTGATGGGTGGTTTTATGGGATATATGGTTGTCAATAGCCCGTGTGCCCGCGGAAAGTGTTAATATTCTAAATTAAAGGTATAATCAGAAATGAAGAAAACAATCACACCACTTGTACTTGGATTATTGCTGACACTCACGAATTGTCATGCCGGAAACTCCCCTAAACCTGCCGGAAGCACAAATTCCGGGGCCAAGGTCATTGAGTTGACAAATGAAATCTTCAAACAAAAGGTATTCAATTATGATACAAACAAAACCTGGAAATTTGAAGGGAAACTACCAGTCATTATAGACTTTTATGCTACATGGTGCGGTCCTTGCCGCCAACTTTCACCATTGGTCGAAGAAATGGCTAAAAAGTACGACGGTAAAATTGTCGTCTATAAAGTGGATACAGACAAGGAGCAATTGCTGGCCCAAAGCATGGGAATTCAGAATTTGCCAACCTTGCTGTTTATTCCTGCAAAGGGTCAACCACGGTCGACTATGGGCGCTATACCCAGGGAAACCCTTGAAAAGGCGATTGCCGAAGTTTTGATGGTGAAATAATATTGATTGTTGTTTCTTCTGCTAACTTGAAGAAGAAACAATACATTGATAAGTCCGTATTAACAAGTGAATTAAATATTATCTAAAAAGGAATCAAATGAAACAGAACATGGGAACCATTGACAAGGTGATCAGGATTATCATCGCTGTCATCATTGCAGGTCTTTATTTTACCAACGTAATTAGTGGAACTTTAGGCATTGTTCTATTGGTCTTTGCCGGAGTATTTGTACTTACCAGCCTGATCGGATTTTGCCCGCTTTACCTTCCGATCAGATTGAATACAGGCAAGAAGAAGTAAAGTAAGGTTTTTATTTCTTTCAAGCATAAAAGAAGAAGTCCCATGGTTAAATGTACCACGGGACTTCTTCTTTTGTACGATATTTTTTAATCCAGGTCCTTTGCAATCGAAATAGCCGCTATAGTTCCGTCAGCCACTGCCGTCGTAATCTGCCTGTATTTTTTGCTGATCACATCACCCACTGCATATACATTAGGAATGGATGTCCTCATCTCATCATCGGTTTTGATGTAGCCCCACTGGTCAAGTTGCAGTTTATCCGTGAACAGTCCCAGATTCGGCTTCATTCCAATGAAGATAAAAACACCGTCTGCTTTGAGAGTTTTGATTTCTTTGGTCTTCAAATCTTCTATTTCAACAATCATTTGATCGTTCTCTTTTCGGAATGAGCGTGGTTCGTGCAGAAAAATTGGATGTACCTTAGGATTTGCCAGTAGTTTTTCCTGAGCTGTTTTGTTGGCTGTAAAGGCCTCAAACTGGTGGATGATGGTCACTTTGGAGGCAAATTTTGAGATAAAATCACTCTCTTCGACGGCAGAATTTCCTCCGCCAATTACAATCACCTCCTTGTCTACAAAATATTTTGCGTCACAGGTGGCACAATAGGAAATGCCCTTTCCCTTCAACTCCCTTTCTCCTTTTGCCCCTGTAAGGTTGGGTGTGGTTCCCGTTGCAATGATGATCCTTTTGGCACGGATGGTTTCAAATTCATCAATCACCACTTCACGCTTAACCAGGTCAACTTTAGTCACATCGACGGCAACCTTGAATACTGTGCCACACAGTTTGGTCTGCTCTGACATGTTGTGGGACAACATGTAGCCAGCCTGGGGATCGATGAAGCCCGGATAGTTGGAAACTTCATGAGTAGTGGAAACGTGTCCTCCCGGTAGTGAGATGTCCACAAGTACCGTATTGATTTTCGCCTGGCAAAGATAGAGTCCTGCGGCCAATCCGCCGGGACCGCCACCCAGAATGATGACGTCATAATCTGATACCTGGGGAGTAATTTTAGCTTTAATTTCATTTACCCTGGCTTCAGGTAACATTGAATTGAGATTTTGAATGATCTCACTTCTTTTAATCCCCCCAGCCAGTCGCTCAGTAACTTCTTTCCCCATATCAAAGAAAAGTAGTGTTGGAGATGATTTGACACCTAAACGATCTGCCAACTCCCTGTTTTGCTGACGATAGATCTTGAAAAATTTGATCTCATGTCCGTACATCCCGGCAAGGGATTCAAACTTGGGTGCCACTGCTTCGCAAGGAGGACATTCCGTTGAGTAAAAATCAAGGACAACTTTTCCGCCTCGTAAAACTTCTTTTTCAAATTCTGAACTGCTAATTTCTTTCATTTGTCATTTAATATTTGAAATACATGGAAATACATGGAAATACATGGAAATTTTATTTCTACTTATATCCAATTATTTCAATTTATTTTATTTAAAAATATGCCTTAAACCCAATCTCCAAAAGTTCTTTCACCGGACGGCAATCGGGCGATAAAATGGAACCGTTCTTATTTTTAGCTACTGAACCGCAACCGCCACCGCATGCAAGCTGAACTTCACAATTTCTGCACTCTTCGATAGATGTGACATCCCTCGAAGCCCACTGATGAATCAACAGCTCGTTTTTTGTTATTTCAGGGTAGAAGGTACCTAATGCTTCTTCTTCTTTACCCACTGTGGCCGTGCAAGAATAGATTCTGCCTGTGTAGTCGAATGCCCATTCCGATTTACAGGCAGGACAGGCATCGAACAGTGGATCGGGTAATTCCCCATGTTCGGCAAGATATTTGGCAACAGAATAGGAGGGTTTGTAAAACTCCTTAATATGTGGGTATTGCTCTGTTAATTCAAAGATCTTTTGAAAGAGTGATACTCGGGTAAAGAGTTGATCCGGCGTAGACTGGCAGTGGTGCAGTTCATAATTGCGTCCAATTTGCGTCTTGAATAATGGATGGGAGGTCCAACCTTTTTCTATGGCAAAGGTGGCCAACTCAGGTAGATTTTCAATATTTTGCTTGTCGATCACCATCCTGAGGTTAACAGGGAACCCGGCTGCCAGGGCAGCATCAATTCCGCGGACAATTGGTTCGAATGTTGGGGATCCACCTTTGAGAAAGCGCCGTTGGTCGTGTATGCTTTTTGTCCCGTCGAGGGTTATCTGTATCTCACGAATTTTCCCTTTTGAAAGGAATTCTATATAATTCTCAAGGTAATAACCATTCGTTACTACGCATATGTCCAAGGCCGCCTCGACAGACTTTTCCACCAAGTGAGTTATAAGGTTGCGCTGATGAGGTGTATTTAATAGCGGTTCACCGCCAAAAATGGTCAGATACTTACGGCGGTTAGCCAATTCTTTTCTGATGTACAGGAAAAAAGCATCTATCAATTCCGGTGTAGCGCTCTGACTCGGGTTTGTGTACTCATCCTGGTAACAGTAGCTGCAGCTAAAATTGCAACTGTAATTGGGAACGAAAAATAGTTGAACCTCTTCATCGTCCCGCTGGTCAATGAAATCAAAATATTTATTGCGGTAAATCTTCTTTTCGCCTTCAGGTGATACGAGATAACCTTTTTCAGTCATATCCTGCATCAATCCCTTATCTGCATTTTGTAGCTCCCCGGTTGAGATCAGCGCATTTGCCTCTTCTTCAGAGAGCAGATCCGCGTTGCCGCTCAGCAGATTGATTGCAAAATACTGGTCTGATTCCAGGATTTTAGATACTATGTTGTGTTTTGATTTGATCATTATTGTAGTATAAAAAGAATAAGCCTACCGGGAAATCACTCTCCCGATGGCTTATTCAGTTTGAATTAGTCGTGGCATCCCACAACCGACTTGGAAGTTTTGGCACAACACTGGGCTATGACAACGCTTTTCTGCGCTTCCTGCTTTTTTACTAAACTTTTCATAAAAATGAATGAATTAAAAAATGAACATATTTATTTGCTTAGAAAAGCCAAAGGAAAAATTGACAGTTGACAATTGACAATTTTTTTGAAGTCGCAATTCTGAAACTTCAGAGTTTATTTTACAGTTTTTCACCGGCAATGGTGAAACTGCATACTTCGATGTTACCTTTCGGGTAGGGTTTGGATTCTTCGAGTACAGTGACTGATTTGAATCCGCATTCAGACAGGGTTTTCATGTACTCTTCCCGGGTAACTGAGCCAGCCCAGCATTCAGAAACGGCAACGGGATCATTTTTGTACTCCTCAGGAACCGGAGAAGTGGCATATATATCACTAACCACAAACCTGCCGCCTTTTTTGAGGATTCGGTAAATTTCGCTCCATGCGGCTAATTTATCCGATGCATGGTTGATGGTGCAATTCGAGATTACTATATCTGCTGTCTGATCAGCAAGATCCAATTTCTCAAGTTCGCTCCGAATGAATCTCACATTGGTCACTCCAAATTTGGCAGCATTCTCTCTCGCAGTAACCAGCATACCATCTGAAATATCTATACCAAAGGCATATCCATTTTCACCTGCTTGTTCAGCCATCCTGAGCACATCCGTTCCCCGTCCACTGCCAAGGTCCACACAGGTTTCACCCGATTTTACGTTTGCATAATTGATGGCACCGCCACATGAAAGACAGCATTCTGTCTTTGCCAACTGACTGTACCTGAGATTGATTTTTGAATAATCCATACTTTGCTTAATACCTGAAAATTGTAAACTACTTGATCGATAAATTTGTTTGCTGTGAACCGATTCGGCAAAGGTAAAAAATATTTATAATAAATCGCAATAGTATCACTTAAATCTTTTAATTATCACTATTTTTACACCATGAGAAATTTCTTTGCAGAGGATCTGACGAAAGATGAATTGGATATACTCTTTCAAAGTGATGAGAAGTGTCTGGAATTCATTGCTACGCTCAAGTGGGGCGAGGGATTTGAATGCAGAAAATGCGGGAATACCAATTACTGCATAGGGAAGACGCCCTTTTCAAGGAGATGTACGAAATGCAAGAGTGAGGAGTCGGCTACTGCCGGAACGATCTTTCACAATTGCAAGTTCCCTGTCAGCAAGGCTTTTTACATTGCCTTCAATGTATGCAAAGGGAACGAAGAAATCTCAACCTACGAGTATGCCAGGAGATTGTCTCTCCGACAGATGACTTGCTGGAATTTCAGGACAAAGATCCGCTCCTCGCTTGATTCACTAACTACCCTTTCTGAGACTGAGAAAAAAGATGTAAGGAAGTTGTTCAGCAATTGAAGTTAAAACAGGAAAGATGGAAATTCAACTGTTAATTGGAAGTTTCGTGGCCATTTTGGCTTTGGTGAACCCGATCCAAAAAATATTCATCATAACCTCGTTGCAGCAACAGTTCTCTGACAGGGAACTTCGATTCTTATCTACCAAATCGACACTTACGGCGCTGATTATCCTGATCTTCTTCCTGTTTCTTGGACATGTTGTATTTAACTATGTGTTTCATATCCAGCTTTATGCATTTCAAGTGACTTCAGGTGTCGTTTTGTTTTACAATGGCATAACAGGCTTGCAGAAGGGAGCATTCCTGCAAATTGACCAGAACATCAAGTTATCAGACCTTTCGGCTGTCCCCATTGCCATGCCAATGATTGCCGGACCTGCCACCATCACAGCGGCGGTAACTTTCCCGGCCCACTACGGAAAAGGAATTACCATACTGGCCATCATCCTGGCTTTGGCTGTCAACTTGTTGCTGATGATCTTTGCCAAACATATTGGCAGGATTTTTTCGAAATTTAACCTTATGAATGCACTAATCCGAATCACAGGGTTGATAGTTGCAACTATTGGTGTGCAGATGGTTTTTAACGGGATAACCACCTTCATTGGAACACTGGTGAAGTGACTTAGACCATAGTAACCTCACGAGTGCCCGCCAACGATGATGCGCATAATCTTGAGATTAAGCACGATAAAGCGCCAGGCTTGCCAAATAAGATTGCGACGCCAAAAATTGGTTGATCGGGTGGGTAGTGGCGGATAGGACTCGTCGTAATAGCCGCGTACGATATTTTTTGCCATGATATATTTTATTTGCCGGATTGAAAATTGATTGAATCATTCAGGTATCAACCACCAGAACGGATAGCCTTTAGCCTTGTGGATGAACATATAGTGAAGGAATATTTTGATCCAGTGACCTGCCAATCCCGCTTCGCCGACTGTGTACCGGATGTCGCGGCCCCATTGCGGGTATTTCTCCCAGTCAGGAACGATTGGGTAAACAGTCATGGTGGCGGCATTCCCTTTCAACATGCCGAACCCTGCAGATACGACACAGGCTGCTCCCATCTTTCCCATGGATGCCTTGTGTTTGAAATCGGTCCTGCCGGTTTTGATTTGCTCCACAATATTCAAGGCAACAATTTTTCCCATAACCCCTGAAGGCATACCCGTGCGGGGTGGGGCAGGAGTAATCAGGGTTCCATTCGGGCTTTTCATCGGTTTGGAGATCTGGTGCGGTGGTGCAAAAGCGATGCCGGGGGCAAAAATATTGGCGTATACCGGACTTTGATAGGTGGAAGGCCAATCCTCCACAGACCAGTTTTCGAAATCCCTTACGGTATAATCAGCATCTACCTTCATGAAGCCGCTTGGCGCAAACAGAAGGGATGTAATTTCCTCCCCGGTTTTATTGAATGCTTTTAAGCCGGAACCCGCAAAGGCTGGAATCAGCATGGCAAAATCAAAATCAATACTCTTCAATTCGCCATCCAGGGTCTCGTAGTGGGCAACTCCCTTCTCGATCTTTGATACACCGGCACGCTTGATCCAGCGAATGCCATATTCGGCGAAAATGGATTCACTGAAAACCTTGGTGGGAGTGACGTAACCTCCGCGCTGGATAAATGCACCACCCATGCCAAAGTCTCCCAGTTCGTATTCGTTGGAGATCCATGTAATAATTGCTTTATCCTGCAATCCTCTTGCCTTGATCTGGTGGGCCACATTGAGTGCATATTCGAATGCCGCACCCTGGCAGGTTGCTCCGGGGTGGCCTGTACCGATGAGGAATCGAAGCGTCTCTCCCTGTTCCATCCTGGCAAAGCAGGTTTTCAGGGCGTCCCAGGTTGCCACTGCATGATCGCATGAACAAACTGAATGTGTGAATTTACCCGGACCGAGACCTTCGGTGGCCGCGAAATTCAGTTTGGGCCCTGTTGCATTGACCAGGTAATCATAGTCAATATTCTCGGTTTCCCCCCGACGGTTTTCGCTGGTGTATTCTATGCTCACATAAGGTCGTTCTGAATCATTGCCACCTTCCGGGAAAATGGAGGTTGCCTTTGCCTGTTTGTAATCGATTTTCCACCGGTCATACACAGGTTTTAGTTTGAACCTTACCTGATCGATGGTCATTTTTCCGACTCCGACCCAAATGTTGGATGGGATCCACTGATAGTATTCAGAAGGACTGACCACTACAACCTGATGTCCGGAACCAAGTTTTTTCCTTATAAATGCTGCTGCAGTATGTCCGGCGATACCGGCGCCCAGGACGATCACTTTTGCCATAATTAAATTTTTGAGAATTATTTAATCTTCGGGTCTGATCCCGGATTTGACCGGACGTTCAGATCGTCTTCTAAAGTAATCAATTTAAGTTGGATTATCTGCGGAAATGGAAGATCATTTCATGATACGGGAGAATATTGCATCTCATAGAATTGGCCTGTTTATAAGGGCTTCATATTCTCCACATAACTATCCACTATCTTTTTGGCTCTCCCTGTATCCAGGCTTGAAATAACCACCCTGACGGAGCCGCCTTCGCCGGGCAGGTTCCAGCCGGGATTGTAATTGGCCCTGTTCATGTCGTTCAGGAATGCCTCAATGCCCTCATTCTCCAGCAAGCTTTTGACCATGCCCGCTTGCCAGGGGGTTCCTGTAAAGGCAACGATGACCTTGATTTCAGGATCTGTATTCATGATGCATAAATTTTGGATGCGACTTTGATTGTTTGCTTCATGGCCATCCTGGTAAGAAGAAATGTTGCAGCAACGAGGAATACCCCTCCTACCGAGGTAATTGTCCAGAGCATTGGTCTGGTTACTTCAAACCCAAGTTGCAGCATTCCCTCGATGTTTTTGTCTATTCCATGAGCCAGAAGCCCGATCAATCCGGAAGGGATGCAGATGGCCGTCATGACCAATCCTGTAAACATGGATACCCTTCGGATTAGGGTTGGATATTGGATGGTGGGAATGTTCTGATGGACGACCTTTAATCCGAAATAATATCCTGCAACCAATCCGGCAAGGGGGTGAAAGGCGGGGAATCCCATGAAGAAACCGTAAACAAGGATGTTATACAACAGATAGATCAGGATGACAAAGCTGATGGGCAGTTCATACCTGTTTTTCAACCAGCCTTTGAAGTATATCAGGTCAATTACCAGTCCGATTACCAATCCTGCCAACAGGCAATAGGGAGCCCGGGCTTCATTCCTGTCGAGGTAAAACCAGGCAGTCATGGAGGTCATCATCAGCAGTAGCGGGAAAACCCCTGCGAGAATCAGTCCAAAGAATATTTGATCGAACTTTTTCATCAACGCTAATTTTAAGTTGATTGCGTTATAAAAATTACACAGAGCTACACAGAGGAACCACAGAGTTACACAGAGTAAAATTTCACGAGGGACTCAAAGTATGAAATCAGTATTTGAACTTTCGAAATTATTTTATTTTAAGTTTCAATTCAATCAGTTTGATCACGTTGTCAACATCTGATGAGTCGGATATCGTCACGGAAATAGGCCGGATGGTGTTATACCTTTTGGCATTCATGAATTCATGCTTGATGCTATCAGGAAGGTCGCTCTGGATAAGCATGGGTTCGGCCTTGTCGCCAAAATAGAATCCGACCCTGAAAGTCTCCTTTAGCACAGCCACCCAGAAGATCGTATTCTTCTTTTGGAGTGTTCGGAACAGCCAGCTTTTGCCGTCGTTGTAAAAGCGCCAGACCTCGGAAATGTTCTTGTGGTGTCCATAAAGATGCTCCATGATTTGCTGCCAGTATCTGCTCTTGTCTCCGATCATCGAGAACACCAGATCGTTGTCGGGAGAGATGGCGGGATCTGTTAATGCGATTGGTTCCATAACTTACAATTAGTTTTTTTAACTTTCCCTCATTTTTATTGCATTTTGACCTCCCCCAACCCCTCCAAAGGAGGGGGGCAGTGCACTGATGATTCATTGTTGTACGAATCTGAAGTCTCCCCTTTGGGGAGATTTAGAGGGGTCAATTGCCGATGGTTGAAATCTGTTCCCATCATTGTTTCATTAAGCTTTTCAGTACACCCAGGGGATCAGCCGTTTCGTGCGTTTCTTGTAATCTGCGTATTTCTGTCCCAGTTGTTCCTTCATAAATTTTTCTTCGACGCTGATCCTGTAGATGAATCCGGCCAAAACAGGCAGCATCATACCCAGGATGGACAACCAGTTCGACATGGAAGTGGCAATACCCAGAAAAATGAATAGTTGACCCAGGTATCCCGGATGACGGATCTGTTTGTACCATCCGGTTTCAACCAGTTCGTGGTTGGTTAATTTTGTGACATTGTAGGTAAACTGCTGTTTGAGTGCCAGGATGGATTTGATCCGGATATATAACCCGATCATTACCAAAAAGACCCCCGCCGCAAAGAAGGTGTTCCATGGAGCCATCCGGCCGGTTGGAGAAGCACCCATTTTGAATGAAACCGCATATCCAATGGCAATCGCAAGGACCAGTACCCAGAAACTGCCTTTGTCGCTGGTTTTTTCGATGATCCTGTCTTTCTTCCCAATTCTGCTCAACAGGATCTCAAAGAAGATGTACAGGTAGGAGAAGGCAATAATGATGATAATTTTTGTGTTCATGGTAATTTGTGTTTTTCCACTATTTCAAGCGTATGCCGGATCAGCTCTGTTCCACCAGAATCGCCATGCCCCGGAATTACTATCCTGGCATTGCCAAATCGTTTCAATACAAGTTCAATCGTTTTGGGATAAGCCACCAGATCGCCGTCGGCTGTATTTCCAAGATCCTCGGAGGCCATACTTTTCACCATGCAGCCCGCGAACAGAATTTTTTCTGACGGTATCCACACCACGATGTTGTCAAGTGAATGTGCCGGACCGAAATAGTAACAATTTATCAGCTTATCGCCTAACCTTAGCTGCAGTGAATCTTTAAATCCGTGCGCAGGAACAGGCAGATGATTCGATTTTGCCAGTTTTATCGTCTTCTGGCTGGCATAGGATTCAATTTTTTGCGACTGGAGATATCCCAATCCGCCCATACAGTCGCTATGCCAGTGATTGGGTACAAAACCTTTAATTTCCAATTTCAGGGAATCCCGAAGGTAATTTACGAGTTCTTTAGTCATTGAATCCGTCGCCGGAGTGTCAAAAAGGAATGCTTCCCTGTTTTGAATGTAGACAAGACCGTTGCATGGAACCCTTCCGAAATTCTCAAAATTTGCCCACGAAACATGCACATACGCATTTTCCGACACTTGAATCAACTCAATATCCTTGGAAACCGGAATCTTTTTAAAGGCCTGCTTTGAGTATCCTTGAAACTGAATCAGGCAGGCAATGAAAACAACAATTACTCTTTGCATGGTTTATTTGAATTTCAACACATCATCAAATCATCACATTGTCGAATCGTCGAATTGTCGAATTGTCGAATTAATTCACCTGATCAAGTATCGGTTTTGCCAACCCTTGCAGAACCGTCTGTCCCGACTTCAGCAATTCAAGAACTACCACTTCGTTTGGCCCTTTCTTCAGCCATTCGGCAGGTACATAAAGTGTTTGCTGCGGTCCGATTTCCCAGTACCTTCCCAGATGGTGGCCATTGATCCAGACACATCCCTTGCCCCAGAGCCTCATATCCAGATAGGTGTCACCAGTCTTTTGAAGATTGAAGGATCCTTTCCTGACAACGGGGATGTTTGGTGTGTTGACACTCCCTTTGACAACCAATTTATCCGTGCTGTCAAACGGTAGACTGAACATTTGCCAACCGGTCAGTTCCTTGCCATCAAGCAGGACTTTTTCCGTAATCCCTTTCTGATTCTTCAGCAAATAGGGACCGAAATTGATTCTTCCCATGTTTTCAACGAGGATATCGAGTGTGACATTCCCCTTGGGAAGGTCAAGGTACAGACTGTCCTGTTTAAGCCGCCTGTCGAGGATCCCGATACGTTTCCCGTTGACGAAAACCAGCCCATAATCTCTTAAGTCTTTTATTTTTAGCATTCCCGGCTTGATATCTTTCAAAACAGTACGGTATAGCATATATCCGTAATCCTGGTTCATAGCTTCGAAGGTCAGCGGAGTAAGATTCGCTTTTGGAGCCGGCAGGAGTCCAAAGAGACTCGCGCTCTGAGTGAGTTGGATAGCCGGGATTTCGATCACAGGTCTTTTAACCGGCACCGCAGGAAGTTTTACCCCTGCCGGCAGATGTTTCATGATAACAGTTCTGAACTGCATAAACTTATCCGTCACATTCCCGGCTTCATCCAGGGGCGCGTCGTAGTCGTAGCTGCTGATCTGTGGTTCAAACGGACTCTTGTCGTTGTAGTTGGCTCCGTTCATGAAGCCCCTTGTGGTACCTCCATGGAACATGTACATGTTGATGGAAATGCCTGCCGCCAATACGGAATCCAGACGAGGGGCATATTTCTCAGGCGCCACGGTGTGGTGTTTGGTTCCCCACCAGTCGAACCAGGCCGGATACCACTCGGCAATGTAAAATGGACCTTTCCCGCCATGGTACATCCTTACAAGTTTCTTCATTTCAGCAGGGTTGTCCAGTCCGTTGATTGCCGGCAGCAAACCATCCAGGTGACCGTCCTTCACGGTGCTTGCCGGGTCGCAGGTATAGAGCAATCCGTCAAATCCTGATTCGATGAATAGTTTCCTGTTGATGTCCATGTACTCCTTGTCGTTCGAATAAAAACCATATTCATTTTCGACCTGTACCATCAGGATATTGCCACCATGGTTGATCTGCAGGGATGCCAGCTGTTTCCCGACTTCCCTGAGGTAATTCCGATAGATGCCCAGGTAAATGGGTTCCTTGCTGCGCACTACAAGCCCCTTCTCGTTTTGCAGCCAGTATGGGTATCCGCCGAATTCCCATTCGGCACAAACGTAGGGGCTGGGACGTAAGATCACCCACAAACCCTCATCGCGGGCCGTTTTGACAAATTCGGCAATGTCGTTGTTGCCCGTAAAATTGTATTTTCCTTTCTGAGGTTCGTGCAGGTTCCAGAAAACGTAGGTACCGATGGTGTTAATTCCCATTGCTTTGGCGGCATGCATCCTGGCTCGCCAGCATTCGCGCGGAATTCGGGGATAGTGCATCTCTGCAGAAATCATCTGGAAAGGTTTTCCGTCCAGGAGAAAATTTGAATCGCCCAAGGCAAAGGAATGGGTACTTTTTTGGGCTTCGCCCTTGAAACCGAACGCACAAACGAAGAAAAGAGCTATCAATAAAATGGTTAATTTTCTCATGGGGCAATGATTATCTAATTTCTAAAGAGTTTTGGCAGTCATTTTCATTTCGCTTACTTCTTTTTGCTGTAATCCAGAAAAGTCCAGAATATCCAGAGAGATATGCAGATCAGGAGTCCTGCCAGTGGCAAAAAGAAAGAAATGACAAACGCTGAAAGGTAGACGGAGAATCCGAACCAGTATGCATTCCTGATTTTGACAATCAGTGCATCAGAAATTTCATCTTTCACCAGTTTCCGTTTGTAGGCAGCCGAGAACCAGAGCACATTGTAGGCAACGCTGATTAAAACCATGGAGCCACAATAAAAAGCTGATGCTATGTTGAAAGCGGGTGTATCAATGTATCTGGCAAGTACGGCAGTAGGGAAATTAATGAAGGTAACCATCAGCAGGAGAAATCCGTTTGCAAACAAGAATGCAGGATCTATTTTCCTGATGTATTTGAAAAATCCGTGGTGATTGATCCACATGATCAGTACCGCACTAAAACTCAGGATAAAGGCGAAATAGGATGGCCATAATGCTGTCAGGGCACTGAATAGTTTTTCGTTGGATGAAAAACTGCTCAGATCGGGTACCTTGATCTCCAGGATAAGCAAAGTTAGTGCGATGGCAAATACGCCATCACTGAAAGCCTCCACCCTTGTTGTTTCCTTTTCCATTTCTGATAATTTGTTGCAATTTACGCAAAAGATAAATTCGATAATTCGACAATTCGACGATTCGACGATTCGGCAATTCGACAATGTGATGATGTGTTGATTTGTTGATGTGATGATGTAAAGATGTGCTGGTTAGTTGATGCGTTGATTTGGTAAATTTAAAATTGGAAAATGTGAAAATGAAGGGCCAAGGTGATTGGGTGGTCCGCTTTTTGCTTTTATGATTTTATTGTGTTCTTAATTAGCTTCGCTGAACTTCGTTTCGTGTAATTTGTGCAATTCGTGGTGAAGGGATAGGGATTTTTTAGTGGTTATTCCTTTGCAATTCTATGTATAGTGATAGTATTCGGACATCCGGTTGTATTCAGTTGCCAGTCAAGTTTGACCGCCAGCGGGAATTTCTCTTTGTTTAAATCGATCGGTGAGCCATCCGGCATTTTATCAAACTGGTACTGTTTGTCATCAATAGTTATTAACCAGCCACCGCAGCACGCACACATCCTGTAGTCCTGACCGGTAATGGTACCGTGCGACAGGTAGTTGTTGCCCGCTTTGTTGCAGGTAGCGAAGGTTATAAATGCCAATAAAATGATCCAACTGAATTTTGGTTTCACATTATTCATCCACTTTCCCTTTTTGGATATTTGTGTCAATTAGTGAAATTTGTGGTTGATTTTTTATGCCTTTTACCCCAATTTGTTGTTCAGTTTGGCGTACCTGTATTCATCCAGAATTCTTCCGTTCTTGATGATCGACTTTTCGAAAATTCCTTCCAGTTTAAATCCGGCCTTTTCAAGAACTCTCCTGGATGCCGTATTGAAATCAAATACACCGGAATGGATTCTTCCAAGACCCAACTGATTGAATCCATATTCTGTAAGCAACTCAACGGCTGTCGTTGCAATGCCTAGTCCCCAGTATGGTTCTCCTATCCAATAGCCGATTTCTGCTCCCAGCCTGTAAACATCGGCTTGTAAAACCAATCCGATGCAACCTGCCAGTTCTCCCTTGAATTCAATGGCGAAAGTAACAGGTTGTTGTTCATTTTCACAGAGGTTAATAAATTCGATTGCATTTTGAACAGTATACGGGAAAGGCAGGAAATCCCGCACATTGTTCCAGATATTGAGGTTGTTGCAAAGTTCTGCAAGTCTCATTTGATCCTTGTTGCTGAATCGCCTGAGCAGAATGTCACCTTTCACCATCGTGTTCATAGTGCAAAATGCCTGAAGGCTTCATAAACTAAAAATGCAGGCCAGGCCAACGATTTCAGGAAACCAATTGTAAGGGTCCAGAAACCTACTGCTTTGGGGAAAAAGTAGAAGGCTGCCCCGATAACTCCTAAAATGTACACACCACCGGAAGATGCGTTTTGATTGATTTCGTTTCTCATTTTGATTTAGTTTTTGGTTTTGATATTGCAGTTAGAAGAAGTCAGATATACAGGCCTTTGCGTTCTTTGCGAGCTTTGTGTGAAAAAAATTATCGCGCAAAGCTCGCAAGAACGCAAATGCTTATGTAATTCATTCTGTTAGTATGCAATTGAAATTAGTTATTACAAAAATACCAAAGTGTTTTTTAATGAAAAACGCGGTCGAAACCAACCGCTACAAAATAGGCTGCTGCGGCAGCAATCAATCCTATAGCGGTGACTTTCAGTGCACCCTTGATGGGTGGCTGACCGGTAACCTTGCTTTTAAAATAGCCGAATACAAACAAACATGCAGTTGTAATTAAGGTGGAAATCTCAAGGCCTTCATGAGGAGTATTTGTCATAAAGTAGGCGGTAAGCGGCAACAGTCCCCCGACAAAATAGGCCAGTCCAATTGTCAACGCAGAATTTCTGGCTCTGTTGGAATCAGGTTCTTCCAGACCCAGTTCATACTTCATCATGAAATTGACCCACTTGGTCTTGTCTTTTGCGAGTTGTTCCGCAATCATGGTTTGTCCGGCTGCATCAATTCCATATTCGGCGAATATCTCCTTTACCTCATGCAGCTCTTTTTCCGGCACATGTTCTACTTCGTCATATTCCCTTGCCAATTCGCTCTGGTAATGTTCCTGTTCAGTTTTCCCGGCCAGGTAACCACCAAGTCCCATAGCTATGCAACCTGCGACAATTTCCGCGATCCCTGCAGTGATAACTATCGTGTTACTGCTGACCGCGCCGCTGAGTCCGGCAGCAAGGGCGAACGGGACAGTTAACCCGTCGCTAAGCCCAATAACTATATCCGTGATGAAATCTGAACTCTTCAGATGTTTTTCTGCGTGCGACATTTTTTTAAGATTCGTAAGTCAGGTGTAAGTTAAGTAATATGAACAAGATATTGTCATACTATATAACTTCATCCTATGACCTTCCTCAACCCTTCCATCTAAGGGAGTTAATTTTATGATTATGAATAGAATACAGATAAAAAAATCTCCCAAAAAGGGAGATTTCGAGAAATCAAATTTTTGAAAAATGAGACCATAATTTTTCCCCGTTAATTAGTGCCGTGATCTTCCTCCGCTTTGGTGTCCATGTCTGTTGCCTGAAACGTGTGCTTCCTTCATGTTTTTCTGAACTTTCACCGGTTGTCCGACAGGCTTTCCGTAATATTTCATTGGCTCAGAAGCATGAGTGGGAGTTACCCTTCTTTCGGAATAACCTTGTCTGCCTTCATTCTGTGACCTGTTTTCATTGCCATTGTAGGAGCCATTTCTCCCGTTGTAAGAATTATTCCTGTTCTCAGACGGACGATTGTAAACTACAGACCGTTCGTTTTCATTGAATCCGCGCAGCGGTCGGCTGCGATCCATATAGATGTCATGGTAATAACTTCTGTAATAGAATCGGGGATAATGTGCGACATAATAATGGAAGTGTCTCCACGGTTCAAAAACCCTGGCATTCAGGGCTACAATGAAACAATTGTTGAGGTCGAACCATGCATAAACAGGTGGAAGAGAGCGACCAAACATCCATTGTCCGTCTTCCAGATAAATGAAATCACGGTTCCTTACATCGTAATAACATTCGATGTCGGGGAAATAATAGTACCTGACCATATTCGCGTTTTCATAGTAGGGAGCCCATGAAGGCAGATCAATATTGGCATTGATTTCGGGTCCTTGCGCTTTTGTTGAATTGCTTAAGCCAATCAATAGTAAAAACGAGATTGCAAGAATAACCGGGAATTTTCTCTTTCTCCATTCCCTGTTATCGGGAATATTTGCTGCCGTTGAGTCTTTAAGAGTTCTCATTTGATTTTGTATTAAGTTATCTTCTCAATTTATTCATGACCATGTTAAATTGAATATGAAGTAAGATTCAAAAATTAAAATGGTTCAAAAACAATTCACTGGTAACAGTACAAAATCCTTGCCACAATCAATCCCATTTTTAAAAATTTATGTATCATAACTTTTATTAAAGAAATAAAACCAAATTTGGGGATTGTAATGGGAAAGTTATCCTTTACTACCTTATAACTAACGATTTGTTTCTAAATTGAAGTTCGAAAAATGGATCGTTATCAATTCTTTCTTCAATACCCACAGATAATCAGGAACCACAGTTCATCTAAAGGTGTCTTTTCTGCACATTACAAATTTAAGCGGCATTGGGTCATACCCTTTTACGAACTTTACAGGTTCCGCAATATCATAGAACTGGACCAGACCAAATTCGGAAAATTCTTTGGAAACGGACAAGTCGTCATAGAAGAACACTTTTAATCCTTTGGAAATTTCAAACCTGTTCTTGCTCAGGAGTTTTCCGCTGCCATACATACTTAATTTTTTGGTGGCTACCACGAATACCATCAAGCCTCCATTCTTCAATTGATCGAAGCAGGATTGGAGAAAACGCTTCCGCTCATTTTTATTCAGGAGATGAATCAGTGCATAGCAGAAAATCCCATCGTATATTTCGTTGTCAAAAGGCATGGATAAAACTGATCCGTGGTGGATTTTGAAATCCCGACCATTTTCTTTGGCCAGGTCAATGGCGGTCCGGGAAATCTCAATCCCGGTTAGTATAAATCCGTTTTTTAAAAATATTCCGGCATTTCTGCCATAACCCACGCCTGGAATAAGGATATGTTTGAAACCCTCCGATTTGAACAACTCCATGGCAATTACGGCTGAATCTGCCTCTTCAAATTTCCAGGATGCTCCTTCTTCCCTGTATTTGGATTCCCAGTATTCTTCCATTGGTGCTGAAATAAGAAAATTAGTCTTGGGTCATATTTTTGTGTCTAAGTATAGAAATGCTACTTCTTTTTTTCAACGGGCCTTTCAAGGTATTTTTGGTAGGTGCTCTTCCACTCTTCCAGACTGATCTTTCCTGTAAGTTCACCGATCAGTTCATACGGAATCTTGTCGAATTTTTTGAAGCGAATGCAGCTTTTCCCCATATCAGGTTTCGAATTGGTTCGTTTTGAGAACTCATCCGCAAACCAATTGTATAATTTTTTATCGCTGTACATTCCCATATGGTATACTGCAATATAATTTTTCTGAGAGGCGATGTTCATGAAGGGCAATGGTAGTTCCGGATTGCAATGGTAGCCCTGGGGATATATGGAATGGGGAACTACATAGCCAATCATGCCGTAACTCATTGTTTCGACAAATCCGGCTGGCAGGTTATCAAGGATAACTTCTCTAAGATTTTTCATGACTGGTTTTCTGTCTTCAGGTAACTGTTCTATGTATTCATTTGCGTTATTTGCTTCGATTTTCATAGGTGTAAAGATTATATATAAGTGTTTAAAAGTAATCTTTTCGGTAAAATTGCATTGCAGATTATTATCCTGGTTTTTTCTCCGTGATTCAACTCCACCACTTTCCAATTTGAGTCAAAATTGAAATTTTGCACTTATGCCAGGTTTTTTAATTGAAGAGATTGAAGTGTTTCAAGGATGAATTTTTTCGCCTCTGGCCAACATGGCAAGAAGAGCGGTCATCCTTTTTTTACGAACGTCCTCTTTGTGGGCGGTCTGAATCCTCCAGACGATGGCAAATTTGTTCACCTTGTTCAATGATTCCCAGAATGCCAGAACTTTTGAATCTTTAGAGACTTCAAACAGAAAATCTTCAGGAATGGTCATGTTGCTCTGCGAATCGTAGGAATTGTCCCATCTCCCGTCTGCTTTGGCGCTCTCAACAGCTTTCAGTCCGGAAGGTGCCATCTTTCCCTCAGAATCAAGCCTGGCCACATGCTCGATGTTTCTTTTAGACCAGGTACTTCTTTTCCTGCGGGGGGTAAATTTCTGAAGGTAAAAATTTTCGTCCCCGCGCCTTAATTGCCCGTCGATCCAGCCAAAGCACAAAGCTTCATCCAGGGCTCGGGCATACACTACCGTTGGAACACCTGATCCCTTCTTGTAAAACTGCAACCAGATGCCATCTGAAGCATCCTGATTTAGTTCAAGCCATTTTCTCCATTCAGACTGTGAGCTGAAGGCAATGATTGGCAGTTCCGGTTTCTTTTCAGAGGCCATTAATCTCAATTAAAAATTAAAAATTACAAATTAAAAATTCCCAATGAAAGCAGGATTCTTGAACCAGGGAGGATTTGATTTTATCGCATCCTTGTAGACGGGGCAATCTTCGATATGCGCCCCGGGCAGATACCCGCAACTCATCAGGAATTCATTCACAATCTCCCCGCCGGTAAACTTGAAGGTTTGCTTGAACAGTTTGACCCATTCCTGTTTTGATCTGGGATGGTTCTGATCGAGCCACTTTCCAAAAGAACCAAACTCGCGTTTCAATTGCAGAACCACATTGGCATTGTGAATTGCAGCATCAATTTTCAGCCGGTTGCGGATAATTCCGGCATCATTCAGTAAACGCTGCCTGTCCTCTTCCTGGTAAGCAGCTACTTTTGATATGTCAAAACAATGGAAGGCATGATTGAAGTTTTCGCGTTTGTTCAGGATGGTCGTCCAGCTTAATCCTGCCTGAAATATCTCGAGGATCAGCAGTTCGAATAGCTTGTCATCTTCTTCGATCCTGAAGCCATATTTTGAGTCATGGTACATGCGATGTACATTCGAAGAATCATATTGTTCGACGGCCTCGCAATATGATTTTGGTTTTTCTGCCATGTGGTATTGTTCAAAGTGTTTATGTCGCGCTATGCTCGCAAAGAAACGCAAAGTTTGATTTTTATCTTTGCGGTCTTTGCGTGCTTTGCGCGACACCTATTATTTATTTTCGGTTGCGCCTTCCTTCAGGAATTGCCTGTGTTTCCTGTATTCTATGATTGGTTTGTCTCCCATGATCAGACGTTCATCCATTTTATTTACCGTTTTAATTGGTATTTGAGTTTCGACCACGCTTTTGTCTTGCCTAAGTATGATTAAACTGGAAATCTTACCCAGATAATTGAAAAGTTCTTTGAGCAACGGGATATTGACCATCCTCTGGTAATAGCGGATGTAGATAATTGTATTTTCTTCATCTACAGGCACAAAGGCGGCAAAAGCCCTGATTTTATCCGAGATGAAATTCTGCCAGATGTTTGGGTAATGAAATTGCAGCCTGAAGAGTTGCTGGTAGTTTTCTATTTCATCAGGTTTGAGCGGAATGGTTTTCCCGTCATCCAACACATTGTTGACGTAAAAGGTCAGCAATTCATCTTCACGGATAACAACAGGTCCGTTGACGAGGGTTTTACCTCCCCGGCCGATGGTGGTCCTGTGGACAAATGGCAAATGAACGACATCCAGCTGGTTTTCAATAGCCCTGGAATAGTGCACCTTCCAGTGATCCTGCAAGCTTGACCATGAATAATCGGCCAATTCCCTGAAGAAGAACGGTTCCTTCGTTTTCTTTTCTTCATCGCCCCACCAGAGCCAGATTAGTCCATAACGCTCGAAAGTGCTGTAAGCCTGAACTTTCATGGTTTCCGGGACACTTTTGTTCATTCCGTTAGCTGGTATGTGTTGTACTTTCCCCGATTTGTCAAAAACAAAACCATGGAACGGACATGCCAACTGACCTTTTTTCAGTTTACCGCAGGCCAAGGAGGCACCCCTGTGGCAGCACTGATCGGCACAGCAGCAAACATGTCCCTTTTCATCGCGCCACATGGCGAGTTGCTGATTTAACCTCTTCACTCTGAGTGGTTTCTTTTTTAATTCTTTTGATTCAAGAATCAGATACCATTGATTGTAAATCATTTTAAGTTTAAATTTAAGGTTGATTCAGATGATAAGGTCGAAATTCGGGGATAAATTGTACTGCGTTAATGCAGATTAATCAGTTCGTCAATTTCGTTCAGGTGCAGTTTGAAATGCCTGAGATAATCCGTTATCATTTCTCTCAGGGTAACATGTTCGTTCATTGCACTGATCCACACATTACCGAGTTTTGCCAAGTCAAGATAATCAATCACATGTATCAGATGAAGATTGCAATATTTCCACAGTTTTACCAGATCGTGCCAGTTTTCATTCCTGTAATGCTGGATGGCTATCCATTGGTCGTTCATGCCAAGATTGGCATAGTCAGGAAAGACAAGCGGAGAAGGCTGGTATTGCAGGTGAATGATCCTATGGGTATTGTTGGAGGCAGAGTCTACCATGTGTCCGACAATTTGCTTGATGTTCCTGTCCTGGGAATTCCGCCTGACTTCTATCATTCCGGATGGAAGCGCCAATAGTTTTGGTTCCCATTCTGTGATCAGAAATTTCAATTCCAGGTTATTGGCTTTGAACTCATTCATGATGGTCAGAGATTATTGTGGTTATTATTTCTATGTCATTTAGTTAATGCGTTGATTTGATCAGACAATCCTGGACGAAATCTCCTCCGCAATTTTCAACAGTTCCAGGGTCGTATTCCAGTTTCTACTGGTAGCCGACAGTTTTAATTTACTTTCCATGAAATTGGTAGATAGTTTTGTATTCCCGTAACCATTGGAACAATAGATATAAATTGTGTTACCCGTGAGTTTGTATTCTTCTTCGAAATTTTGACCTTCCTCCATTTTTTTGAATCGCTCCATGTCTGGTTTTGCCGATAAAAATGTCAGGTAGATTTTTGAAATATCCTTTTTGCTGTCCCCAAGAAAAGGGTTGGCTGCAATGATATTTTTCAAATCCTCCATCTCTCTGACAATCACAGGTACCTCAAACCCGAATTTCTCTCTGATCCCCTCGGCAATGAACTTTTCCAATTCTGAAAGGTCAACGGGATTGTGTCTGAAAACCACATTCCCACTCTGGATGTAGGTTTGAATGTGGGTGAACCCCAATTCCGCGTACAAGGCTTTCAGCGCATCCATTTTTATCATGCGGTGACCACTGACGTTGATACCTCTCAGCATGGAAATGCAGGTTTTCATCTCTGTTTATTTTATTTTTTCAATCGTGAACATACCCTGAATTCAACTATTCTGGTGATCAATTCAACCGGAAGTGGTTTGTCGAACGGAAACTGAATGGTTCCTTTTGACCATTTGTATGGAGCCAATTCATCCCTGAATGCCTCAACTCCCGAAGCGGTTGGATAAAATCCGATATGGTTCTTATACGCAGCATAATAAACCAGGATTCCTTTTTGTTTGAAGGCTGGCATTTGATAGCTGATCACTTCGTCTGCCTCAGGGGCTGCGTGTCGGATAATCTCCCGGATTTGCACCAGGATTTTGGCTGTATGTTCAGGAAAGCCTGAAATATAATTATCTATGGTGGCGATTTTCTCCATGGTCAATAACTGTATATTTTTTTGTGTTCCTTGATACGTCTTTTAAAAAACTCGTTTAACAGTGGAGTCGGGTCCTGACAGAGATAAACCTTTAATCCGTTTTCCCTAAAATAGTAATTATTTATTTCCCCGATTTCACGGTAGTTGTTAAAAAGTCTGGGGATATCACCTAACCGGTTGTCTGTTATGATAAAATTATGGGTATTCAGAGAGTCGGGGGCCCAGAATATAAAGCTATCATTGACACTGACAGCATCAGGCAGATGGTATTTCTTTCCGTAAAAATCGATAGCGCCAGCCTGACCATAATTATTGGCATATATGATGCAATCTTTTTTTTGAAGGCTATCCAATTGATTATAGGCTACCGATGCCAAACCTGCCAGTTCCTCCCATCCTGTCATGTCCATGTAATCCTGGGGAAGCGGATAGTAACTATTTTGTTCATTTCTCATGGGGGCAGGAGAGATGTGTTTGGAGAAAAATGAGCAATAGGCTTCCATTTGTTTCTGTGGAAAGACAGGCAAACCAAGTGGGACAAAGAAAAGAGAAGTTAGAAATGACCAGGCTACGATCAACAAGGCAATGATTTTACGCTTTCCGGTGAAATATTTTTCAAGGTAATATCCCCCGAAAGCGAACATCACCGGATAAATTCCGAGGGTATAATATGGCTTTCCACTGGTTACCAGAAACAATGTGATAACTATAAAAAAGAGATAGGCGAAAACCCTGAATTTTTTTTCTGATTTGGAAAAAATCAGTACTATCAGGCCGGTCATCCAGATTAGAATGGATGTGAAATTCATCATGATTTGTTCCAACAGGAATGTCTTTTTCGAAACATAGACCAGCTGGGTTCTATACAACTCACCCATGTGAGTCACTACCGGAAAACTATGATTGAATTGCCACAGCAGATTTGGAAGCATGATCAGAAAACCTATACAAACAGCATAAAGCAGATACTTGGATAAAAGTAACTTCCTGTGTTCGCTGATAAGTATAGCCAGGAATGTAGAAGCGCCCAAAAAAAGTATTGAATATTTATTGAGAAAAGCTAGTCCGAAACAAATACCTATCCCAATCCAGAATTTCGGATTTTGATTTTTGATCAGTCTTAGCACAAAATAGAGGAATAGCATCCAAAGAAACAGTTCAAAAATTACAGGCATGAAAAGTGAGGATGACCGCAGCATGGCGGTAGAGATCAAAAATGCCAGGCATCCCGTAAAAACAGCAAACAATTTACCTCCAATCTCCCTGATGAACTGCGCAATGAGCATAATAATTGATGCTCCGGCCAGGGCAGGGAATAGCTTCACGAAAAATTCATGATAGCCGAATAGGTTTTTGATAATAAACGATAGAAATGCCATGAGGGGAGGCGTAGAAGCAAATCCCCACGACAAATGGCTTCCCATCGCGAAATAGAGCAACTCATCCCGATGCAGTTCGTAGTTGGTGCTTGTGAAGAAATGAATGATCAATTTGACAATTACCAGACTAATTGTCAATATCCAGAATGACTTTTTACTCATGGCTCTATCATCTGTTTATTACAATTTGTATACTTATTCAATCTTGCTTTCTATGAAATTAAATGCGGGACAAACCGGCTCATGTTATCAGTTATAAGTGTATCACTTTCCCTAATACCTATCCCTGCAGATTCCTGACCAACTATCCAGCTTCCAACCAATGGATAGTTTTTGTCGAATTCCGGCAAAGTACACAACTCCTGATAGATGAATCCTTCCTCTCCATATTCTCCCTGGGTTTCGGCTATCGTGGATCCATAGGATACCAGACTTATATTCTGTCCCTCGCGTGAAAGCAAAGGTTTCTTTGCATAATTAATTCCCAGTTTGAAATTATCCGACTCGAAATAGGACTCCAGCAGGTTTGGATGACCGCTGTTCAATTCCCATAAAACCGGAAGGATAGCTTTGTTAGAGAGAATCATTTTCCAACTTGGTTCTACCCAGAAGGCTTTGTTTCTGTCGCGGGTCAGATTGGTTCCGAAGCCCTCGTTGATGAGCCATTCCCATGGATATAACTTGAAAATATTTTTGATCATTTTATTCTCCATGTCAAGAAATACTGGATTCGTGGCATCCCAGCCTATTTCGTCGATGAAAATAAACTTGGTTTCCAACCCTGCCTGAATCGCACAATCCCGCATGTATTCAGTAGTAGTCAAATCCTCCAGGTTATCCTTGATACAGGTAAAAAACAGGGTGTCGTCATACAGGTATTCCCTGAGATATTTCCAGTACTCAATCAGTTTCTCATGGATGGAATTAAACTGATCCTTGCCGGGAAAAAGATCCTGCAACCAGAACCATTGAACTACGGAAGACTCGAACAACGAAGTAGGAGTATCGGCATTGAATTCCAGTAACTTTGGAATGCCGTTTTTAAAGGAGAAATCGAAACGGCCGTAAATGGCAGGCGCATCATTGTTCCAGCTATCTTCTATGTGTGGGATGAACCAATCGGGTATCTGGAATTTGGAATACAGATTCTCATCCATGACATGCTGAACCGCATCCAGACAGATTTTCCACAAATCATCGGTTGCCTTTTCCAGCGTATCCACTTCCTTCATGGATAATTCATAAAAAACGGATTCATCCCAATAGGTTGTATCCAGGGTATGGAATCCGAATCCTATATTTTCAACTTTCTTTTGCCAGTCCGGACGGGGACTGATGGTGTGTCTTTTCAAAATTTTCTGGTTTTTAGGATGAAACATGGAAGGCGTTGCTGCCAAAACCGCCTCTTACTACCGTTCCCTTGTAGGCATTTGTTCCGACATTTGAACTCTCGTGGATCGAGGATGAATAATACCCCGCACGCGCATACCGGTTGTTCATGTACATTCCATAAGGGATGAATGGGAAATATCCCCCGTGAAAACCACCCCGGACGTGAGAGTAATCGGCTGTTGTATCCGACCTCATGAATATCCTCTTCTCGTCCTTGCTCTTTTGATTGTTGCACGAGGTTATTACTGCCGCAACCAGGACGAGTTTGATCAGTTCCGATTTCTTCATGGCTATTTTACAGTAATATAAACTTCGTAATCTTTTTTGAGTGATACGGTTTTTGTGTCCCCATCCGAATTTTCTGCTTCCTGCGAAGTAAGTCCAAGTGAAGGAATGGTATCCTTATAGATGATTGTTTTTGCCAGCTGATTCTTGATCCACACCTTGTGGGTCGTTATGATGATATCATGTGTTTGGTCCAGATGGTCTACGTTCATGATGGTTTCAACTGCGCCTTCCTTTGAAATCTGTTGGACCTCATTTTCATCGCAACCGGAAATAAAAACAAAAATTAGCAGGAACAGAAATGGTATAGGTTTTTTCATAAGTCTGAAAGTTATAGGTTATTGTATGTATCTTTTGCAGTTCGCAGATTTCCAAATCGGAACAATTACTTGATTTAGATAATTTGCTGTGCACAGCAAAAGATTTTCTGGATGTAAATTTATTAAACTTACCTGTTCAATGTATCAGAGTCGATTCATAATAATCGCTATATTGCATATTATTTTGTTGCCAAACCCAGCATGTTTGGTTTCCACCGGGAGAATTGTAAAACACTAACTTAATGCAATATTATGAATGTCAAACGATTGAATCAGGAATTTTCAATAAAGGGACATGTTGAATTTCAATCTGGGCTAGGCGGCTTTGCGGTTGCCAAAATCCACAATAAGTTGGGTTCAGCTGTAATCTCCATGTATGGTGCGCATGTTCAAAGTTTCATCCCTGCATCGCAAAAAGAATTATTGTGGATGAGTCCTGATTCAGTATTTGAAAAAGGCAAACCTATCAGGGGAGGGATACCCGTTTGCTTTCCGTGGTTCGGTCCGCATGCTGCTGATAGTTCCAAGCCTCTGCACGGTTTTGCACGGATCAATGACTGGAAAGTTCATAAGACAGATGTTTTGGCTGACGGATCAACCTTGTTAATCCTGACATTTGAAAGCAATCGTCATACCCTGCAGATCTGGCCCAATAAGTTCGAGGCTCAAATCAACCTGATTGTTGGTAAAACGCTGGAACTGACATTGACCTACAAAAACACAGGTACCGAAGCTTTTGTTTGTTCCGATGCGCTGCATTCCTATTTCAATATCAGCGATATAACAAAAATTGGTATTGTTGGTCTTGGTGGACATTACTATTATTGGGGACCTGGCAAGGATGCAGATAACAGACAGGTGGAGGAAAGGCTTGTAATTTCTCAGGAAGAGAATCGCCGGTATATCAATCATTCGGGAGATTGCCTTTTAACGGATGATGGCTGGAAACGGAATATCCGGGTTGCAAAACATGGTAGCAGGGTTACTGTCGTATGGAATCCCTGGATCGAAGCATCCAAGACCATGGCAGATCTTCCGGATAACGGCTATCAAACCTTTGTCTGCATCGAAGCTGCCAATACCTACGACGATTCCATCATGCTGCATCCTGGTGAAGGCCACAGCATTACGGCTATTATTGGCGTGGAAGGATAAATTCAAGGACTTTGTCATGAGGCTCCTTGAATCCAAATCGTCTGTAGATGGGTTCTCCATCCTTTGTAGCGTGCAGATCAATCCTGTCTGCATTTCTTTGTCTGGCTTCTTCAATTAATTTTGCAAATAAGCGTGAAGCTATTCCGTTTTTCCTGAATTCACTGACCGTGAACATGTTGAGAATATAAGCAGTGTTTCCCTGTGGTATTTCTATGTTCGCCGGTTGTTCCCGCATAACCATTCCGCTAAATCCGACTGGTTTGTTATCATATTCGGCAATCCAGGAAACGAAAGTATCGTCCGCCAGCGATTTTGTCAGATATTCACGCAATGAATTTTTAAGGACAAGATTTTTCTCTTCTGCGAGGTTATTTTGTGCTTCTGTCAAAAAAATAATTCGGTATTCAACGAGGAGTTCAATATCGGATATTGTTGCTCGCCTTAAGGTAATTCTACTGCTGTCGATTTCCATGACTAACTAATGTGTTGATGTGATGATGCGATGGTTGAAGAATCAAATCAGGAATTGTTATTCTATTTTGGCTCATGCAGGGATATGCCTGTGATATCGGACATGCCCATACAAGAACCAATGGCAAAATTATAAAATTACAGATTGCAGATGCTATTTATTGCGATGTCATTCAACATAACTTTTTTAGCGGAATCACGGCAGAAAATATTTAATTTTGTTTCAGGCAGAGAGAAACGCAAAAAATTTTAAATTTCATCATGGATTTTAGCAGGCAACCATTGACCTACCGGGAAGCTCTTGACAGGGCCAGGGATCTCTGCGGCAGATCTGAAAAATGTTGCTATGAGATGGAGCTTAAGTGCCGCGAATGGGGGCTTTCCCCGGATGAATCGTCTAAATTAACAGCCTCACTGGTAAAGGATAAGTTTATAGATCAGCAACGGTATGCCAACAGTTTCGTCAACGATAAGTTCAGATTCAACAAATGGGGAAGAATAAAGCTGGCTTATACGTTAAGGCAGAAAAAGATAGAAGAAAAGTACATCCGCGAGGCCTTATCCAGATTACCTGAGAATACCTACCATCAGGTTTTGAAAGATCTGCTCACTGCGAAGGCAAAATCCATCAAAGAGACAGATCCCTATACCCGACGCGGTAAACTCCTTGCCTTTGCCCAAAGCCGGGGGTTTGAAGTTGACTTGACCCTAAAAATAATTGAAGGAATGTGAAAATTGGGAAATG
>CAIUUO010000144.1 GCA_903902325.1 uncultured Bacteroidia bacterium | reverse complement strand
TCCGGATTGTGCCTGAAATTGTTGAATTCAGGAAATGGATAGCCCAGCCTGCATAAGGATTTCCCCTGTTTAACAGTTCCGGGGTCCTTGACAAATGTAGCAAAAGAGGAATAAAATTTTTGCCTGAATCCCTCAAATTTGATGATGGCCAAATCAATTACCGGATGCAAATAACAGGTAAAACCACCACCGGTCATGTCAATGCTGTTCACAAAATTTATTTTTGTCTGTATCGTTGTCTCCGTTTTATAGGCATATTTAGCCTCCAGCCGGGAGAGATTTCCCTTGTATTTTCCATCCTTCTGCAGATTGTCCCTTTCAGATTTAAAAGCATTGAATCTGCCATTCAACTCTTCGGCGTTGATAATTTGTTCTGCAACATGTTTGCAGGTAATGGCCACGCCCTCCTCATTGACAAAAAATAAGGTGGCTGATCCAGGTGTAATCAGGCCTCCATAAGTCCGTGAAATGGTATGGATCGGTTTTGTGAAAAGACCAACGTTTTCTATAGCTTTTACAAACATTTTTCGTCAGGAATAATTGCCGTGAATTTAAAATCTAAATATCAAAACTACATATTAATTTGTATCAGACGAAGTGGGATTTCTTTGTGAAACCTTGGTACCTTTGAGACATAGTGGCTATTTTTTTTCTGCCACAATGACACAAAGGCACCAAGGTCTCACAAAGAATTTTACTGAAAATTGCAGATCAAAAAAATTATCCGCACCAGGGTCTCGTTCTGGTTGCTCCTTTAATGCAGTCGATGGCGGTATTTACGTTGCTGACCACCTGAAAGTCAAACATTCCGACACAGATAAAATCGGCTCCGTTGTTAAAGGCCCACTTGAATCCATCTTCGGGTTCAATGGCTCCGGCCGCCAGTACTTTAAAACCCATGACAGGTACCGTGGTTTTGCTTATAAACTCGACTGCGCGCTCCGGGAACAAGCAGAACATGTTGTTGTGAAAGCGGTTGTGGTCGAGATATTCTTTCCCATCGACTTCAAACGGGAAGCGGTTTTCACGAGGGTGGGCAGACCAGTATTGGTCGTGGTGGAAGGTTTTCATGTAATAATCGGGGATGATTCCCTGCTCCTGGCAGGCAATGAGTGATTCGACGGAATGAGCTCCCAATCCGGCAGTATATCCCTGTTGGCGAATGTGGCCAAGCATTTTTTCGATGACCTCCAGTTTGTGGTCTCGTACCAGCCAGTCGCACCAGTTCCCCTGCACCTGGACAATGTCAACCCCGTAATCGATGGCCTTGTCGATGAATTCGTAATAGAATGCCGGATTCGTATCCGGACCAATCTTCGAAAGTTCCTTGTTATTCAGATGCGGATTTACCTGGGAGATCACCTTGATTTTGCTGCCCGTCATCTTTTTGTATTTGGCCAGCAAAGGATTGGAGGCATAACCGATGTTGATGGCATTGATGCCCGCCTGCTCGGCCAGCATCAGGGTTTCGTACACTTTTTGTTCGGTATTGTATGCTTTGAAAAGGGTGGATACGTAGATCAGGTCGCGTGAGTGCGCCCAGCCTCCTATCAGGTTGCCGCCTGCCACCAGCCGGCTAATTTCATGCTTGCCGATTTTGCCTTTCGGCAAATCTCCCTTCAATTCGTTCAGTTCTTTCCTTTTGACCTGTATGGTTGCCCCCGTCATGACATCGACACCGTAGGTTTTAAAACTGTGTACGGCGCCCCAGCCCATCACTCCCAATGCAGGAATGGTGGCCAAATTTTTAATCGCCTCACGGCGCGAGCCCCCGTCCATTTGTTGAATGGCTGATTTTCTATTTTGCCTGTAAATTTCGATCCATGCATCCAGCCCGAAACCATTTTCACGATAGATGAAGAGGAACAAAAGCGCAGTTGCTTCAAGGAATATTTTGTCTACGATGAAGAGATGTCCGTCGGCGGGATTCAGCATCGGGTTTCCAAAAGGCGGATAGGCGAAGTAATAGAGGACGAGCAAAATAAAACCGGCCAGGGAGGCCAAACGGCTGAAAAGTCCAAGGAAAAGCGCCAGACCGATGACCGCAAGCCCGTACATATTTAAAAAATCAGTGGTCATCTGCAAGGCGTGTGATCCGGCAAGGAAATGGTAGAATCGTGAAAAAACCCCGGACGTATTCATCAAATAGCCTGAGGAACTCCAGTTTCCCTGGACGATTTTGGAAATGCCTTCATAGAGGAAATGCCAGCCGATGGCAATCCGAAGGATCGTGATCAATAGACGCTGATAATTTTTCATATTTTAGTGTTTGGTCAAAATCGGTGCTTGCCGAAACAGTGGACAAGAGGACAACTAAATTACTAATCTTGTAAAAATAAAGAATTAAATCTCAATAAATATCAGCTGTTCTATGTATTATATACACAAAAAAAATTAATTAGGCTTCCCATTACAATCGATTGCACAACTTTATATATTTGTATCTGACAAATTAATACCTGAATTCATGAAGAAAATAATTTTATTGGTCTTATTGGCTTGTTTCGTATCAGTAAGTTTTGCAAAAACTGAAAACACCAAAAAACTCTTCAACCATGGGAACATCAAAAAAAACATGAAGAAAGTGGTGGCGTGGCAGTTGAAAAATCCCAACCATGAACCAACAGACTGGACGAACGGAGCATTTTATGCCGGTGTATCTGCCGCATGGGAAACGACCAAATCCAGGGATATCTGGAATGCAATGGTCGACATGGGCAATAAAAACGGATGGAAACCGGGTAAACGCTGGTACCATGCCGATGATATAGCCATTTGTCAGACCTACATCGATGTGTACAAAGTGGAAAAAAAGAAGGAGATGATCCAGCCGCTTATCGATACACTTGCCATCTTCATGAAAAAACCATATCCCAGCAAAGGCGTTCCATCCATTAAATGGTGGTGGTGTGATGCCCTGTTTATGGGTCCTCCCGCTTTGGTCAAATTAGCAGCAGTTACAGGGAATACAAGCTATCTCTCCTACACAGACGAGCTTTTCAAGGAATGCTACAACCTCTTGTATGACAAGGAAGAGCATCTTTTTGCACGTGACATCAAATATGTGATCAAAAATGACAGCAAGGATATCCGGGAAGCCAACGGGAAGAAGATCTTCTGGTCCCGCGGAAATGGATGGGTCATGGGAGGAATAGTCAGGGTTTTGCAGGAACTTCCTGCCAATTATGCCGGTCGGGAATTTTACGTCAATCTTCTCAGGGAGATGTCGGCAAGATTGAAAGATCTCCAACAAGCCGACGGACTGTGGCGGGCCAGTTTGCTGGATCCTGAAGCCTATCCGGGTGGTGAGGTCAGCGGATCAGGCTTTGACTGTTATGCCATGGCATGGGGAATCAACAATGGAATTCTTGACAAGGAGACCTATCTTCCGGTGGTGAAGAAAGCCTGGATCGGGTTGAACAAATGTGTAAAGGAAGACGGCCATGTGGGTTGGGTGCAACCCATCGGAGCAGATCCGAAGAAGAATTTCAATGCAGATAGCTGGGAAGTTTATGGATCAGGGGCATTTTTGCTTGCCGGCAGTGAAGTGATCAAGCTGAAGAAATAAGGTTCATATAAATATGTTTTACCACAAAGGAACACAAAGGTAAAAACGAAGGACACAAAGGTAGATTGTCAACCATTGTGTCCTTTGTGCATTACTTTGAGTCCTTTGTGGTAAATTACTCTTTTTAAATTGTTGCCTTTCAAATTCAGTCTAGTAATACAACTCCCTTTTTTGCGACTAATCCAATAAATTAAAATCCGGCGAAAATGAACATAACGAAAGCACTCATTCTTGTTTGCGTGATCGCAACATTTACATCAGCATCCGCACAATCCCAATGGCGCGGACCCAACCGCGACGGAATCTATCCCGAAACAGGTTTGCTGAAAAAATGGCCGGCTGAGGGTCCCAAAATGCTGTGGTCGTTCGACGGACTTGGAATAGGAATGGGCAGTGTGGCCATCTCTAAGGAAAAAATATTCGTTACAGGTATTCCGGATACCTTAACCTCTGAAGGATTTCTTTTCAAATTCGATACCGGCGGGAAATTACTCTGGAAGAAAAGCTACGGCAAGGACTGGACAGGTATTTTTCCCGGAGCACGATCCACTCCAACCATCGTTGGCGACCTCATTTACCTTGAAAGCGGTAACGGGAACGTCCAGTGTCTCAAAACTGAAAATGGCGAAAAAGTCTGGAGTGTCGACTTCTTCACCGATCTCCAATGCGATTCCGTACAGTTTGGTTTCTCCGAATCCTTGCTGATCGATGGTGACATGCTGTTTTGCACTCCGGGAGGAAAAGCAAACAATATTGTTGCACTTAATCGATTTACAGGTAAAAAGATATGGTCTTCAACCGCCTTCGGGGAACAGGCAACCTATACCTCCCCCATCCTGGTCAACCACAACGGTCACAGGCTGCTGATCAACCTGACTGCCTCCTCCATTCTTGGTCTCAATGCAGACACCGGGGAGATGTACTGGAGGATTCATCAGTTTCAGGACAATAAAATCCACGCGAATACACCGGCATATTTTGATGGGAAAATCCTGGTGTCCAGCGCGTCCCGGAAGGACAGCTCAGGCCTCGTTCTGCTGCAACTTTCACCTGACGGTAAAAAGGCAGACATCGTTTGGCGCAACAAAGAGTTTATCAACCTAATGGAAGGCTTTATTCTCAGGGATGGATTTCTGTATGGACCCGGATATCTGCAACCCAAATGGTTCTGCATCGACCTGAATACAGGTCTGACCAAATATATCTCCAAAGAGCTGGGCGGTGGTCCGGTGGTTTATGCTGACGGTCTATTCTATTGCTATGCGGAAAAAGATGGCGAAATGGCCCTTGCGGATGGCAATCCGGATAAATTCACAATCATCAGCAAATTCAAAGTTCCGATGGGAACGGCTCAGCATTGGGCTCATCCAGTTATTTCCGGCCAGAAGCTGTACCTCAGGCACAACGAGGCGTTGATGGTGTATGACCTGAAAAATTAATACGTAAAACCTTTTTGCTCACCGATTAAATAAATTTTTGTCAGGTCAACAAGTCTGGATATTTATTGGCTAATTTTATGCCAGCTGAACTACTGGAACCATTGTCTTGAAAAAAATCGACTTTCAACCGGAAACTGAAATTATAGCCTCTCTCAAAAGAGGTGCAGTAACTGCTTTTGAAAGTTTGTTTGAAAGATACAGTCAGAAATTGTACCGCTTTTCATACTCCTATCTTAAATCTGAAACTGAAGCTGAGGATGTAGTCCAGGAAGTATTTCTGAAAATTTGGAAGAATCGTGCTTCACTGAAAACAGAAACCTCCTTCCAGTCTTACCTGTTTACCATCGCATTTCATTCGATCCAGAAGAGTTTCAACAAAAAGACACAACAACAAAAATTCCAACTCGATCTATTTGAATTATTGGTTGTGGAAAACTCCACACTTGAAGATCAACTCGATTTTGAAGCCCTTTTGTCCAGACTTAACCAACTGATTGAGCAATTACCAACCCGTCGGAAGGAGATATTCCTAAAGCGCAAAAAGGAGGGAAAATCTATTCAGGCTATTGCTTCAGAGATGGGAATATCTGAAAAAACCGTTGAAAATCAGATAACTGAAGCCATGCATTCGCTTCGCAATGC
>CAIUUO010000143.1 GCA_903902325.1 uncultured Bacteroidia bacterium | reverse complement strand
TTGTCAAAATAGACTGCCTTTGAAGGAATTCCATCCCCATTTTTGTAAATGATCATGACGTCTTCGTGCAGCAATGCAGGATGGGTATCTGTAGCTGTGATCGAAGTCCTGCCTTTCCTTTCCAGGATGTTACCATCAAGTTTGGGTTTCAGGGTAAACATACCGGCGCCTTCTCCCGGTTGACCGCTGCCCTCACCTTGCCATTCACCCATCATATATTGCCATTTTTTCCAACCGGCATTCGCATTCTGGGCGACTAACGGTTGAGTCAGCGCAAAAAACAGGAGTAAGGGTATCAATTTCTTTTTCATGATATGTATCTAATAAAATGATTTTCATTGGTCTGATCAGAAATGAAAAACGAACAAAGTTAGCAAACTACACTCACTTTCTATCAGATTATATATGAGGTTCAGATAACTTTAAATGACAATTTGACTGATTTCACCGGCAACTTCCAGTCCCGCACTATGACCGGTATCAGATAAAATAATCGTTCCTGTTTTCCTGTCCGTCAACACAATTTCAATCCTGGAATTCATACTCTCCTCAATACGTCCATCCATCATTCCCTGAATGGGTGAAGCCAGGCTGGTAGCGGCTTCCCGATAGGTTGCAATTTGAATATGGTGATGTTTGTTCTGCAATTCCATTTCGACCCTCAGCGGATCAATAGCCAGCTTCAACATGGAAGATCCGTTGTAGGTAGTAAAACGGATGAGCCTATCGTGCAACCACACACCTGCAATAAATCCGGTGAAAGAATTTCTGATCCAGGGTATCCTCGCCACAGATGCCTTGATGGATATCCCCGGCAGGGAAAAATGATTGGATTGCATCCAGACATAGGCACTTGGGAAGGATCTTCCCCAGTCTTTTTCCGTATACCCTCGCCCTCCGCCAAAATTATTGACAACACCATCGATTTTCAGTTTGCCGGATATTGAATGGTCCATGCTGACAATACCATGGTAACACTCCATGAAAGGGATAAACGCATAGGGACCCATGATCCCGGGTGAATACCAGGGCTTTGGCCATGGTACAAGATTGGAAAACTCCAATCGCCCGGCAATACCGGGCAGATCCAGTTCCAGGTGACTGGCCGAAAATGAATTATTCCCGATAGAAATTCGAAATTCACGTTCAGAGGAGACAAATTTATCAAATTCAAACTTGTGGTAAACTGCTGTTTGCTTTTTCCCGTCCAAAACCTGGATAAAGGCTTGCTTCCGGCCACTTTCGTCCATGGCTATGCCGGGGATAATGGCAAAAGCCACGGATTGATCTGCATTCACCACTTTAAAGTACCAACCTTCGAAATACCTGCTGGTCTGCCTCCCCCCCTGAAATTGATCAGGATTGAAAAGTGCACGAAATTTGGGGAAGAGATGAGGCATCAGTTATGAGATATGAGATATGAGATATGAGTTATGAGATATGAGTTATGAGATATGAGTTATGAGAAAATTTAGAATAGCGCGTTCATTACTTTATCCTTTTTCCTTTATCCTTTATCCTTCTTTAGAGCCTTTATCCTTCTTTAGATCCTTTAGCCTTTTTATGCCTTTGTCTCGGCCACCCTGTTTTTCCTGTCAATCACCTTGACAATGTATGAATGATCTCCTGCATGTTTATCTTCATATTGGTACGGAGCTTTTGTGGTCTGTGGTTTGAAAGGAATGGCTGCTACTTTTGAACCGCTGCGCCAGATTTCGTAGCGATCTATGGCTGCGTCCCCTGCATAGGCTGTATGCCAGGTAATGACAGCATTTTTCCCGCTTTTGGTAACTTTCACATCGCGCGGAGGAGTCAGATCCTGGAATGGCTTCTGGAAATAGTTGGTTTTTCCCTCCTTGGCTTTGAAAGCGATGGCTTCGACGGCATTTCTTTCTGCCTCGGTGAGCGCTTCCGGTTTGACCTGGGCATGCTTCAGGTTAAAGGAAAGCTGGCATCTATCAGGATCATCGTGTATCTTGCCGATTCCGATGATGGCCGTATGGATCCCTGGTGTACTGAGGGAATAACGGATCAGCAGATTGGCGGGTATATCATTACCGCTGACATCCAGCACCACATGCGGAACGCTGTTGGACCATTCGGCTTTTTTGGTGTACATGGCGCCATCGGCAAACACTTTCATGGCAATGATGCCCATATTCTTGGCTGCGGCAACCGGTATCACGTTGTACTGCATATTGAGGAAACGCTTGTCGTTGGCATTGATGGCCACCAGCATCCCGTCAATGATATCTTCTGAATCCCTCTGGATCATTTCCATCATCACAGTTGCATCGTTGTGACCAGAAAAGCCAATGTGCCGGATCAGTTTTTCATTCTTCGGATTGAGACCCGTGCGGTTGGTACCGTCACGAACATCACGCAAGGCAGCCAGTGCACCAATGGTTGGCAAATTGGGATCTGGATTGGCATATCCCTCGTACAGGGCATCCACCTCTTCCATTCGTCCCAAAGCATGAATCAGCACCATATCCAGGTAGGCATCCTTAGGATAACTACCTGCTCCGTCACCAAATACGAGGGTAAGCGAACGCCTCACATCATCCAGCGCCTTAGAACCTGCCGGTCCGTTCGAATGGCCGACCACTGACGGACGGTCGTCCCCGCCTTTCCCAAATCGAAGCATCGTTTTAGATGTCAGGAAGATGGCCTTCCTTTTGGACGCATCATAATTGGGCGTGTCCGGCACAAGACCAAGTCTGCGGAATGCTTTTCCGTAATTCATCTGACTTGGGCCATATACGTTCGAAGTATCAAAATAATTGACTCCAAGGTTGTAGGCCTTTTCTATAATTGCAACAGGATCCGTGTTTTCGGGTGTCCATTGCAGGGAAGACTGACCACCCAAACCAAGGGTTGTAACTTTGAAACCTATCCGGCCAAAAGGTCTTTTCATCAAGGGCGCTGGAACCGGTGAATGACCAGTTGCAAACAATGAAGGCACGAAAGAAGTTCCAACTGCCAGTAAAGCAGATTTTTGAAGGAACTGACGGCGGGATTTTTGAGGTTGATTCGCGTCCATATTATCATGTATTAGCATTCACTCTTACGATATAATAGACTGATTGTTTCAGATTGAGTTGAGGGTGTTTCAGTTTCGGACGGAAGAATGGAATGTTGAAACTAGCGGTAGTCAGCGGGTGACTCCAAGTCACCCGCTGACTTTTCTCTGGCGCGCTTTAATGATAACCACTGCCGGACCGGTATAGGGAGCAACGATTTGTGATCGCTGAGAATTAAAAAATGCGGTTACAAACCGCATCACCCGTTTCTGCCCTGCACAATTTACCTGTCTAATGC
>CAIUUO010000142.1 GCA_903902325.1 uncultured Bacteroidia bacterium | reverse complement strand
GCAGAGGTGTGTCCTGAAGTAAGAGCACAAATTTAGTAATAAAGAACGTTCTTTTACATGCTGTATAAAAGATGAAGGGGTCTTGAATAAAATCGGGATGAACCTTCGCAATAGCTGTACAGGCAGATATTGCAAACCGCCTTGCGGTGCTGTAGCCAAAATCTATGGTATTGAACGGACAAGGAAAAGGTGGTGTAAACCATCAGGTATAAATAACGGAGATGAATGAAAATGAACCACTGAAGACGTATTGTGATAACAACCCGTTGTCAAAACTCCCATTTCTCGGCATGGGATTAAAGAGCGTAGCGGCGACCTGATTTACTGGCTACGTGGCAACCGATATTCAGGTGGCATGAACGTTATTTGGGCTTTTATACGGAACAGGAGAGTACTGTGTTACTGATGCTAGGTTTGTCATTAAAGCTACCGCATGATGGATTCGCCGACAAACAAAGGGAAAAGGTTCAAGTTGTGAAACAAGACCGAAATTACCAATGCAGTACACAGTTGCGGACTAAGTCGTAGTAGTGATGAAGTTTCTGTAATGGAAATGGAGCGAAGGGCTTAGGTTATTCAAGTTTTCAAATTTTAACAATCCTGTAAGGACAGGAAAAGACTGAGATGGACAAAACACAATCACAAACAAAACCACTACCAATCACAAAACAAATGGTATGGTTAGCTTACAAGAAAGTCAAAACCAAAGGCAAAGCCTACGGAGTAGATGAGATGAGTATGAAGGAATTTGAAGAGAACTTAAGCGGAAACCTATACAAAATATGGAATCGCTTAGCTTCAGGCACTTATTTTCCTCCTGCGGTACGAGAAGTAGAAATACCGAAGAAAGACGGTAAGATGCGCAAACTCGGCATACCGACAATAGGGGATAGGATAGCCCAAACAGTGGTAAAAGACTACATGGAAACCTCAATAGACAAACTATTTCACGAAAGTTCTTACGGATACCGACCCTTAAAAAGTGCCCATCAGGCACTCGAACAGGCAAGGAAAAACGTAAAACGATACGATTGGGTAATAGACATGGATATAAAAGGGTTCTTTGATAACATAAGCCACAACCTTTTAATCAAAGCATTGGACAAAGTAGTGCCAGAAAAATGGGTTAAAATGTACTGCAAACGCTGGCTCGAAATGCCAGTACAAAAGGTAGATGGAACAATAGTAGCCAAAGAAGGACGAGGCACACCACAAGGTGGAGTAATAAGCCCTTTACTGGCTAATCTATTTCTACATTACGCTTTTGATATGTGGATAACAAAGAAACACCCATCTATCAGCTTTGAACGCTATGCAGATGATGTCATTGTGCATTGCAACACACAAGTTGAAGCAGAAGCAATACTTCTACAAATCAACGAACGTATGAACCAATGCCAACTTGAACTACATCCATTGAAAACTAAAATCGTTTATTGTAAAGACTATAAACGAAAACAGCCACATAAGCAAGTCCAGTTCGACTTTCTTGGCTTTAGTTTTCAACCGCGACCAACGAAAGATTATCGGACAGGAATAATACAAAACCAGTTCGATTTATCTATCAGCAGAGCCTCGCAAAAGAAAATAGTAGAAGAAATAAACACATTTAGAATACATAGGAGAAGCGTCAACTCAATAGAATACATTGCTGCTGCTTTAAATTCCAGACTTCAAGGCTGGATAAACTACTATGGAAAGTTCAGAAAGTGGGAATTTCTAAATATTTTCCGCAGGTTAAGCTATCGTTTAATGCAATGGGCACAGAACAAGTACAAATTTGACGGATTATCGCAGGGATACCAATGGTTAAGAAACTATCAACGAGAGCATCCACGACTATTTGCACATTGGCGTGTAGGTTTCAAGCAGTGATTGGAATAACAAGAGCCGTATGAATCGAGAGGTTCACGTACGGTTCTGTGAGAGGCTTGGGGTGAAATTCCCCTTGCCTACTCGACGTTCTACCTCGGCCCTTCTATTCCATCAAGCTTCTGCCTGAATCCAAATAATCATACCCTATCATAAAAATCAGCGTCATCAGCGTCCATATAAACCCTCTTTTTGGCAATTCTAAACTTGACGAACTTGACAAACTTGATGAACTTGATAAACTCCAATCCTAAATCCCAAAAATATCCTTACCTTAGCTCACTTTTAAAAACAAAATGAAATTCGAGCTGACCATATTAGGCTGTAGTTCTGCTACGCCAACCAAAGAACGTAACCCTACAGCCCAGATTCTGAACGCTGAAGACAAGCTTTTTTTGATAGATTGCGGGGAGGGAACGCAGATGCAATTGAGGAAATATAAAATTAAATTTCAGCGGATTGACCATGTATTTATTTCGCACCTGCATGGCGACCATTATCTGGGATTGCTGCCTTTGTTGTTTACGCTGCATTTGTTTGGCCGGACCAAGGAGTTGCATGTGTATGGGAATGAGATGTTGAAGGATATTATTGATTTGCAGTTTAAAGCATCGGATACACGTTTGCTGTATCCATTGTTTTTTCATGAGCTGAGAGAGGGCGAGGCAGAGGTGCTTTATGAGGATAATAAGTTGAAGGTGATGAGTTTTCCACTGAAACACCGGGTGCCGACACATGGTTTTGTTTTCAGGCAGCATTGCAAAGAAAGAAATATGATTGCAGAGAAAATTAAGGAGTTGGGTATTCCGTTTG
>CAIUUO010000141.1 GCA_903902325.1 uncultured Bacteroidia bacterium | reverse complement strand
ACCCAAACACATATTTCTGGTAACTAATTAATTAAATCCCTAATTCAAAATTTCAAAGAACTATATATTTATTAATAAAACTATTTTTAAAGGTTTTGAACACTCTTAATTAAAAATTAAAAATTGTTGATCATTTGCATTCTTTTTTCGATCCGGACCATCAATCATTTAATAAACTACCCTGCTCTGTTTAATTTTAAATTTGTAATCTGTAATCTGTAATTTATTAAAAGCCTGATAATATGAAAACTATACATTTTTTTGCATTCGTACTGATTGGAACACTAACTTCCTGCATTCACCCTGATCCAACGATGCGCACAATTTCGCCGGATGTGCTGAAAGACAAGATTGCGGGTGGCTGGGCAGGCAAAATGCTTGGGGTAACCTATGGCGCCCCCACCGAATTCCACGCGCTCGGACGCACTTTTGAGGACTCAATACGCTGGACCCCAAAAGACGCGATCGGTTCATTGACCCAAGATGACCTGTATGTTCAGCTCACTTTCCTGATGACCATGGACCGGTATGGTATAGATGCTCCCGCAAAGAAATACCAGGAGTTGTTTGCCAAGGCGGGTTACATGCTCTGGCATGCCAACTGCCAGGCTCGCAAGAATTATTACGACAGCATCTTCCCTCCCCGCTCCGGAGCGCCGGAATTCAATTTCCATGCCAACGACATCGATTTCCAGATCGAAGCCGATTACATCGGGTTCATGTCGCCGGGCATGCCCAACAGCGCCCTCAAACTCGCGGACAAGATTGGCCACATCATGAATTACGGGGATGGATTTTATGGCGGAGTTTTTCTCTCTTCCCTTTACTCCGAGGCATTTTTTGAAAAAGATCTCCGTAAAATTGTCGAAAAAGCCCTGCTTTCTCTTCCTGCAGAATCGGATTACGCTAAAATCATCCGGGATGTACTTGAACTGAAAGATAAGAATCCAACCGACTGGCGTGCCGTATGGAAAGTCATTGAGGATAAATGGGGCAAAACACACATCTGCACTGCCGGAGAAGCATTCAACATCGATGCCAAATTCAACGGAGCATTTATCGTTATTGGCCTTTTGTACGGCAATGGCGACTACATGAAAACGATGGAAATCACCACCCGGTGCGGACAGGATTCAGATTGCAATCCGTCGAATGCGATGGCTATCCTTGGAGTAATCAATGGCTTCAGCCACCTGCCCGAACCGATGAAAAAAGCCGTCACCGACATGCAGGACTCCCTCTTCATTTACACCAATTACTCTTTCCGCAAGGCTGTGGACAATACTTACAAATATGCTGTCAATCACGTGAAAGCGGAAGGTGGCTCTGTGACTGCAGATAAAATCAGCGTCAGAATACAAGCACCGGTGCCGGCACCGCTGGAAGTGAGTTTTCCCAAAATGGTACTGAGCGAGAAAGTCTCCATCTTCGACGAAAAACGCTGGAAACTTTCAGGGAACTGGCAGACCATGGACCTACCTGATGAAAACACTGCAGTGAAGGCTAAGGAGGCAAAATTTGCAGGCAAAAAAGGGGATGCCCTCGAATTTGCCTTTGAAGGTACCGCCATCTCACTGGAAGGAAACTGGAAAAAAGACGCAGGCAAGGCAGAACTTTATATCGATGGCAAGTTGCATTCCACTTTCGATACCTACTTCTATTACAACAAACAGGAACAAACCCCTATCAACATCTGCCATGCAATGCACCTGAGTTCCGGAAAACACATTTTGAAACTCGTGGTTACTGGCGATAAAAAACCGGAATCGCTCGACAGCAAGATCTATGTGAGTAACGCGCTGGTGTTCAATGAAAAATGATTCGACAATTCGACGATTCGACAATGTGGAAATTGGGAAATGTCAAAATATGAGTGGGCGACAAGGCGACTGGGAGAGGGGGCGATCGGAACTCCGATAACCCTGAGCGGAGCCGAAGGGTAAACTGAAAAGATGGTAGATCCGGTCCCTGAGCGAAGTCGAAGGGTGTAATTCGACCATGTGAAAATTGGAAAATGTGAAAATTTTCCTCTGCAATCGATCATTGTTTTTCGACCACAGCGTCGCACTTACATAAATCCAGCCGCGTAGCGGCGGTATTATGGTAACCCCCGGTTTCAACCGGGGGTATGGAAATGAAGGAAGATCACCGTCCGCGAACGAATATTCGACAATGATATAACCTCGGGATCGGACGGAAGGGTGCAGGTCATGAAAAAACGAAGAAGAAAAATTGAATAATGAATAACACCTTAAATGCTTACTGATGAGAAATTCCTTTGCATTGACAGAGCGTTCCAATGTGATCATTCTTAAAATCGCAAAATCCATTCTGATTGTTACAATTATTATTCTTTGCATTGTTTACCTAAAGCATTTTTCAACAGACCTCTTGTATCTGTTGTTAGCAGTTACCTTCGTGGATATAATATCTCTGATTTATTTAAAAAGCTACAAAGTCGTTGGGAAAATTACTTTTGAACCAAACGAAATTGTCATCGAAAAGAACAACCAGAAAATTCAGTTGGCTTTCCAATGCATACACCGAATTAAATTGATCATCCATGGTCGAAAAAGAAGAAGTTACCTGCCGATTATATATGCGCCCATTGGCATGAATATGGCAGATGGAACGGGAAATATCATTGAAATTGAAACAACTGATAACAATTACAGATTGGATCTCTTCCTGCAAAATTCATGGGATGAAAATTCGCTGGAATTCCAGATCAAAAGGCTTGCGGACTCCGGCATCAAAATTGACAAACGAAAATTACCCGCTATACTGGGCGATTCAATCTGAGAAGCTAATTGTTATGAAAATGTTCACGCAAAGTTCGCAAAGAAGGACGCAAAGAATCGCAAAGTTTACACCCTGTTTCTTTGCGTCTTCTTTTGCGTGAATTACTTTGTTTTCAAAGAGATTTGCTGATCAAACAAATACCAGTCTAATTTAGACAACACACCATAAATAAATTTGAAAACCCAATTCTCCAAACGATGAAAGTTAGTAGTCTCATAATTTTCTTATCCATTTTTTCAGCAAAATGTTTTGGTCAATTTATGGAAAAACCTATTGATTATAAAATTATTGGGGGATATATCTATGCTGAAAATACGGAGCAGAAAAGGATTTGTAAGGATTGTGATTCAGAGAATAAAATATTCACGTTAAATAAGAAATTCGTTTATTCCTACAAATACCTTGACATCCATAGGAAGGCTTTTCATTTTAAAATATCAGACAACGGGAATTGGAATTTTATAGATCTGTCTTCCAATGATCCGGCAGCTATTAGAAATATTGAACTAAAAATATTCCCTGGTGGAGAACATTTGAAAAATACCTTTTATTGTCAGACAAATATTGGCTATAAACTGCACGAAAAATTATTGGATTATTCTTTCTCAGGTTTAATTGAGAACAAAATGAATGTATGGATGCATCCACCAAGGGATTATCTCTTCCATATCCTTGAACTTAATCCATTCCCCTCCATAAAAGCACCTTATGTAATTGGAAATGAATGGGAATGGAAATTGGATATAGGATCTCAATGGGGTGACAAGAGATGGAAAGAATGGTCCGGAAATATTCATAATGTCTATCACTATAAGATTAGTGAGACAACCACCATTGATTCAAATTTAGGAAAGCTTACATGCTTTGTGATAGAAGGATCAGCCAAAAGTGAACTTGGAGTAACCAAATTGAAAAGTTACTTTAACGAGACTTATGGATTTGTCAAACTTGAATATACGAACATTGACAATTCAACCATTGAATTAATTTTAGAGCGAATTGATAATCCTTCCCCAATTAAATATTTAAACAACTTATAACAATCAATTCTTCTTCATAACTTTAGGCACTCTAGCTCACTTTAGTTCACTTTAGGCACTTCTTCAAAAAACTACAAATCTAAATTCGCGCACCATGTACATCGTCGAAAGCTACACACTGGCCGTTATCCTGACATTTGTTACTATGCTTTGCTGGGGATCCTGGGCCAACACCCAGAAACTGGCAGAAAAATCATGGAGATTCGAACTCTTTTACTGGGATTATGTCATCGGTATCGTGCTGATGGCGCTACTTTTCGCTTTCACCCTGGGCAGTTTCGGAGATCAGGGACGTGGCTTTCTCGCCGACCTGAAGCAGGCTGATCCCGCCAACCTGCAGAAGGCATTGCTGGGTGGAATCATCTTCAATGCAGCCAACATATTGGTAGCTGCCGCAATCGCGATCGCAGGCATGTCAGTGGCTTTCCCGGTAGGGATAGGCATTGCCCTTGTACTGGGTGTTATCATCAACTACATGGCAACCCCGCAGGGCAATCCGGTGTGGTTGTTTGTTGGTGTGGGTCTGGTAACCGTCGCGATCATTCTGGATGCAATTGCCTACCGGAAGAAGGCTTCCCAGTCGATGAAAATCCCCACCAAGGGGATCGTCCTTTCACTCGTGGGCGGCGTAATGATGGCCCTGTTTTACAGGTTTGTGGCCAGTTCCATGGCCGATGATTTCTTCCATCCCAAGGCAGGATTCCTGACCCCCTACACGGCCACAGTGTTTTTCTCCATAGGTGTCCTGGTAAGCAATCTTATCTTCAATACCCTGTTAATGAAACGGCCATTTGAAGGGGTACCCGTAAGCTATACCCAATATTTCAAAGGCGGATTGAAAGAACATTTTACCGGAGTACTGGGCGGCATGATCTGGTGTATCGGCATGTCGCTAAGCATCATCGCTGCCGGGAAGGCCGGATTCCCCATCTCCTATGGATTGGGGCAAGGCGCAACACTGATCGCTGCGCTGTGGGGCGTATTTATCTGGAAGGAATTCAGGGGATCAAAAGGTACCGCAGGCTTGCTGGCTGCCATGTTCCTGCTTTTCGTGGTAGGAATCGGATTGATCATTTATGCTGGGAGCAACTAAAGAAGGACCCTTCGACAAGCTCAGGGCAAGTAAAGGATAAAGGATAAAGGCTAAAGTACGGGGCTCCATAATTTTGATGCTTGAATCTGAGACGCATGTTGCAGGTTGCAAGTTGCAGGTTTCAGGTTACGGGAAAATGAAGATAGAAGCGTTCTTTACTTTTTCCTTTTGCCTTTAGCCTTTTTCCTTCCTTTTTTGACAAAAAAAGGAGGGTCTCTTTTGGAAACCCTCTTTTTTTTGTTCGAAACTTGCTTTATTTAAGCTTGTTTTACGTTTACGGCGATAAGACCTTTTCTTCCGTCTTGTAATTCGAAAGTTACATGGTCATTTTCCTTGATTTGATCGATTAAGCCAGTTACGTGTACAAAGTACTCATTTTGAGACTCATCGTCTTTGATAAACCCAAATCCTTTTGTTACATTAAAGAATTTGACAATTCCTTTACTCATTTGTTATTATAATTTTAATTCGTGTCAAAGGTAATATAATTTATTACAATACATTAACTTGCCTGAAGTCGTAAAGTACTGATTTTTTCAATTTTTTCTGTGGCGAACTCCGGAGTGATCACCATGCTTGTTCCACCCTCCGACGGCATGTCGAACATGGCATCGATCATGATGGTCTCGCATATCGATCTCAAACCGCGGGCACCCAGCTTGAACTCGATGGCTTTGTCGACGATTACATCGAGGGTCTCTTCCTGGAATTCCAGCTTGATCCCATCCATCTCGAACAGTTTATGGTACTGTTTGATGATCGAATTCTTTGGTTCAGTGAGGATCCTCCGCAGGGAATCCCTATCGAGCGGAACCAGGTAGGTAAGTACCGGCAAACGGCCAACGATCTCCGGAATCAATCCGAAAGCGCGCAAGTCCTGTGGTGAGACATACTGAAGCAGATGGTCCCTGTCGATTTTTCCGAATTCGGCGATGGCCTTGTAGCCCACGACCTTCGTATTCAGCCTTAAACCGATCTTTCGTTCGATGCCCTCGAAGGCTCCACCGCATACAAACAAAATATTCTTGGTATCCACAGGAATCATTTTCTGCTCAGGATGCTTTCTCCCTCCCTGTGGCGGGACATTGACGATGGCGCCCTCCAGCAGTTTGAGCAATCCTTGCTGAACACCTTCGCCCGAAACATCACGTGTAATGGATGGATTATCCCCTTTCCGTGCTATCTTATCAATTTCATCGATGAAGACGATTCCGCGCTCGGCAGCTTCCACATTGTAATCGGCAGCCTGAAGCAGTCGGGTAAGCAGACTTTCAATGTCCTCACCCACATAACCGGCTTCCGTCAACACGGTCGCATCCACGATGGTGAAAGGAACATGAAGCATCTTGGCAATGGTCTTGGCAAGCAGTGTTTTACCGGTCCCGGTAGGTCCTACCAGGATGATATTTGATTTCTCAATCTCGGTACCATCTTCATTGACTTTCTGGTTCAGCCTCTTGTAGTGGTTATAAACTGCCACGGAAAGAATTTTTTTGGCATCGTCCTGTCCGATTACGTACTGATCAAGAAATGCCTTGATCTCCTTGGGCTTTTTCAACTCCACTCCCTTGAGGTCGAATCCCACATTTTTCTTGAACTCTTCTTCGACGATCGAATGGGCCTGTTCAATGCAGTTTTCGCAGATATGGCCCTCCATCCCTGCAATCAGCAATTGAACATCCTTCTTCTCCCGTCCGCAAAACGAACATCTGTCAACTTTCTTCATTTCCTGTATATTATTGATAGGCAAGAGATTGATTACTTTTTCTGGCGAATAAGGATTTCATCAATCATACCGTACTCCTTGGCTTCTTCTGCAGTCATCCAGTAGTCCCTGTCTGAATCTCTTTCCACTTTTTCAACAGTTTGACCAGAATGAAAGGCAATAATTTCATAGAGTTCCCTTTTCAGTTTCATGATCTCCCTGGCCGTGATTTCGATGTCAGAGGCCTGGCCCTGGGCACCCCCCATTGGCTGGTGGATCATGATCCTGGAATGTTTTAGCGCCGAACGTTTTCCCTTCGTGCCGGCTGTCATCAGAACTGCTGCCATGGACGCGGCCATTCCTGTACAGATTGTGGAGACATTGCAATTGATGTATTGCATGGTATCATAGATTCCAAGTCCGGCATGCACAGACCCTCCCGGGGAATTCAGATAAATCTGGATATCCTTGCCCGGATCAGAAGATTCGAGGAAAAGAAGCTGCGCCTGGATGATATTGGCCACATAATCATCAATGGCGAGTCCCAGGAAAATGATCCTGTCCATCATCAGTCTGGAGAAAACATCCATTTGGGCGATGTTCATCTGCCGCTCTTCGATGATGGTAGGGGAGATATAACTTGCATGAACAGACTCAAACTGGTGAAGGGTTAAACTGCTGATTCCCATCTGTTTTGTCGCAAATTTGCGAAATTCATCACTTTTTAGGCTCATACTATTATGATTTTAAAATGAAAAAACTTTGTAAAAACCGAACCCTTCAATTTCATTCGAAAAACGAAAGGGTTCGATCCACAAAGTTATTAAAATACCCCTTCCAATTGATCACAGAAAAGATATTCTCATCAAAGTAAATTACTATTTTTCAAAAAGGTCGTCAAACTCTTTCTGGCTGACCGTTTTCACTTTCAGCTCGGCATTGGCTTTGATAAACTCAAGCACAAGGCTTTCCGATTTCTTTTCGACCAGACGGTGACGCTCTTCCTCGTTTTTAAGGATCGATTTGGCATAATTGTCGAGGTACTCATCCGGCACATTGAACATGCCGTATTGCCTGAACTGCATCAGGGCAGTCTCCCTGGCCAATGCTTCTACATCGGCTTCACTGACATGCAGTTGATTGTCCTTTGACAGGCGGTTCTTGATCAGGGTCCACTCCAGGTCTTTCACGAAATGGGTGAACTCTTCATCAACCTGCTCCCTTGTGATATTCTCATTCGAATAGACCAGCCAGCGTTTCAGAAATTCTTCGGGCAACTTCATGCCAACATAGTTGGTGAGCGCCTCCTTGGTATCAATCAGGAAACGGTATTCCGTTGAATAGCCAAGATTAGCCTTGAGGTCTTCGGCCAGTTTTTCCTTGAACTCCTCAAGGGTTGATACTTCCGTGATACCCCCGAGTGATTTTTTGAACAGTTCTTCGTTCAGTTCGGCCGGAACAAAAGTGTTTACCTTGGAAACTGTCATTTCGAAATCAGAAGTGACTGATTCGACCTGGTCTTCTTCCACCTTCAGCACCTGCTTCAGGTAATGCGGGTTTTCAAATGCGTTTTTTGGATTGAATTTAAAAGTGTCACCGGCTTTCTTGCCCAAAACGACTTTTTTATCCTTTTTGCCTTTGACCATCTGGATCGAAACCTGTGCTTCCTCGACCTGGATTCCTCCTTCGAGTACTTCACCCTTGTCGTCCAGTTGTTTCAGACTGCCTATCAGGTTATCCTTTTCGCCAGCGACCTCCGCATCCATATAACTGCCGAAGCGGTTCTGGAAGGCCTCTACCTGGTTGTTGACCATTTCATCATCGATGGCTATTTCATAAACGGGCAATTTGCCCAGTTTCTTGAAATCGATATCGATAGCAGGTGCAAACCCGAGATCAAACACGAATTCAAAAGTCTCGTCGTGGTCAAAATCGATGGGTTTTTGCTCCGTTTCGTTGGGAAGTGGCTCACCGAGAATCTGAATGTTCTCTTCGCTGATGTATCGGCTAAGTTCCCTGCTGAGCATCTTGTTAATCTCTTCAGCAAGCACAGCCTTGCCGTACATTTTTTTGATCAGTCCTGCTGGAACCATTCCTTTGCGGAATCCCGGCATATTGGCCTTTTTCTTGTAATCCTTGAGTGTTTCGTTGACTGTAGCTTCGTAATCACTCTTTTCGATGGAGAGCCTGATCACGGCATTCAGATCGTCGACGTTTGTTCTTGAAATATGCATTTGAATATATATTGAGTTTATATTTCGCGAAACTTAAAAAACCGCCTTAGTTTCCGGCATAGGAAAAGGCGGTTTTCTTTTTGTGCGGACGAAGGGACTCGAACCCCCACGCCTCTCGGCACCAGATCCTAAGTCTGGCACGGCTACCAATTACGCCACGTCCGCATTTTTCGAGCTGCAAATATACGATAATTTTTAAATTTGCTAATATGCTAATGTGGTAATATGCTAATTCCACCTTTCGCAAATGTGAAAATTTAATAATCATACACTGGAATTGAAAAAGTCCTTTCCAAATGAACCCTTTTAAGTTTGATTTGTGGCGATTAACAACATGGACGATTTTTTTGCATTTGCACATTGGGAAATTAGCACATTAGCACATTCTTCATCCCTTCGACAAGTCGCCCGGTCGTTTTTCTAAGCGTCGCCACTCTCTTCCACAGCTTCCTCCTCCGTCCTTTCCTTGCGGACAGGTCTTCTCAGTTCAAAATTCTGCCCCAGGTATAGTCTGCGTACTTCATCGTCGGCGGCCAGGTCTTCCGCCGTTCCGCTGTTAAGAATACTTCCGTCGTAAAGGAGATAGGACCTGTCGGTGATAGACAATGTCTCGTGAACATTGTGGTCGGTTATCAGGATACCTATATTTTTATCTTTCAGTTTGAAAACTATTTGTTGAATATCCTCCACCGCAATCGGGTCAACTCCGGCAAAAGGCTCATCCAGCAAAATAAAAGCCGGGTTGATGGCAAGGCATCTGGCAATCTCCGTACGGCGGCGTTCACCACCGGAAAGTTGTATACCCAGACTCTTCCGAATATGTACCAAACCAAACTCACTAAGCAGCGATTCCAGTTTTTCCATCTGGTAATCCTTTGGAAAATCAGTCATCTCAAGAATAGACCTGATGTTGTCTTCGACGCTCATCTGCCTGAAAACAGAAGCTTCCTGCGCAAGGTAACCGATGCCCAACTTGGCTCTTTTATAAACAGGGAAGGACGTAATATCCGTATTGTCAAGAAAGATCTTACCTCCGTCGGCTTTGATCAATCCAACAATCATGTAGAAAGAGGTGGTTTTCCCTGCGCCGTTTGGACCAAGCAACCCAACAATTTCACCCTGCTGCAGTTCGATCGAAACCCCTTTTACAACCGTCCGGCTACGGTAACGCTTGACAATATTTTCTGCTCTTAATTTCATGGCTTCAATATCATTATTTGTACTCCTTACAACAAGTGCCTAAAGTGAACTAAAGTGACTAAAATGCCTAAAATACTTTACCGTAGTAGAAATCAGTGCGAAAGACGGGAGTTCCCAACTTTACGCACTTTAGTTCACCTTAGGCACTTTAGGCACTTCTTTTAAGCTTCCAGCAAATCAGTATCCTTCCTCTTCTTCTCAACTATTTTTGCCAATAGGATTCCGAGTTCATACAAGAGTGCCAGCGGACCCGTCACTATCAACATACTGGTAGCATCCGGAGGAGTGATGATGGCGGCAAGACACAACAATACAATGAATGCATGCTTGCGGTATCTCTTATAGAATGAGCTGCTTGCAAGACCAATTTTGCTCAGAAAAAACATCACAATGGGCAGTTCAAAAACAATACCGCTGCCCAATACAATGGTACTGACCGAACTAATGTATGAGGCAAGGTTAATTTGATTGAGAACCTCCTGACTTACCTGATAACTGCCAAAAAAGTGGGTTGTAAGCGGAACAATCAGGTAATATCCGAAACTGATTCCCATCAAAAAAAGCAGTGAACTGTAAACGACTGCAGAAGTGACATGTTTCCGTTCGTTTTCATAAAGGGCTGGACGCACAAACCGCCAGAACTCCCACAATATATAGGGTATTGCAATAATAATTCCACCAATGATAGCCAGGTTGAGGTGCATGGTAAATTGACCTGATAAATCTATGTTGATAAGCTGAAAAGGTTTTGTATTGATGGCCAGATCCGGAGAATTAAACCTTTGTGCCATCCATCCAAAAAAACGATTGGTTGGAAAATCAGGATTCTTTGGTGCCAGTATAATATTGTCAAAAACGAATTGCTTGTTGAGGAATACGAAAACCCCACATACAACAACTGCCGCAGAGGCACGAACCAGATGCCAGCGCAGTTCCTCCAGATGCTGAAGGAACGACATTTCGGTCCCTTTTTTGCTCTTGCCTGCCTTGCTGTTGGAAGAACCCGATATTTTATCCTGATCTGCCATGAAGAATCTAAATAATTGAAAAAAATTCGTCGCAAATATACGATTCTTTACCCACATGGCTAATGTGAAACTGTAAATTATAGCCAAAAGCTGTTAGCATTTAGCTATTGGCTGTTAGCCCTTAAAACGAATACTTTTCATCGATGCTTCGAAACTCCGGAGTCCAACCATTTTCACATTTTCACATTTCTCCTCATCCTTCCGTAATCAAAAAACGGCGATTCGGAAATCGCCGCACCCATCAGTGCTATGCGGCAATACCCCGGAGTCCAATCATTTTCACATTTTCACATTTCCCAATTTTCCAATTGTCGAATTGTCGAATCATCGAATTATCAAATTATCACATTTGCTTCGAATGTTAAATTTTATTGATATTAATTAATTGATTTGTTTGCCGGCCAATATTTTGTAACTTAGTATTCTTAATAAAATACGGTATTGAATAAACAGATGATCATTGAAAATAAAAATACCCTTACGGCAGAACTCCAGAAATATTTTGGATTTGATCGCTTCAAAGGACAACAGGAAGATGTTATAAAAAGTGTGCTGGCAGGGCAAGATACATTTGTCCTGATGCCAACAGGCGGGGGGAAGTCCCTCTGTTACCAGCTACCTGCCCTGCTTCAGGAGGGCACTGCTATTGTCATTTCTCCCCTGATCGCACTCATGAAAAACCAGGTCGATGCCATCAGGAGCTTCAGCATTCACGACGGGATCGCCCACTTTCTAAACTCCAGCCTGACGAAATCAGCCATTCAGAAAGTAAAGGAAGATATTGGGAAAGGGCAGACAAAGTTGTTGTACGTGGCTCCTGAGTCGTTGACAAAGCAGGAGAATATTGATTTTCTAAAGACAATTAAAATATCCTTTTACGCCATCGACGAGGCACATTGTATCTCGGAGTGGGGTCATGATTTCAGGCCGGAGTACAGAAGGATCAGGCCTATTGTCAACGAGATAGGCCAGGCGCCCATCATCGCGCTTACTGCTACCGCGACACCCAAGGTCCAGAGCGATATCCAGAAAAACCTGGGAATGCTCAACGCCAATGTATTCAAATCTTCGTTCAACAGGCCCAACCTGTTCTATGAAGTACGTCCGAAAATCAAGGCGAAGGATCAGATTATCCGCCTTTTCCGCTCAAATGTTGGCAAGTCGGCCATCATTTATTGCCTGAGCCGCAAAAAAGTAGAGGAGATTACAGAATTGCTTCAGGTCAACGGCATCAAAGCCCTTGCCTACCATGCAGGGATGGACTCCGCCACCCGCTCAGGAAACCAGGACAAATTCCTGATGGAAGAGGTAGACGTTATTGTGGCAACCATCGCCTTCGGGATGGGCATCGACAAACCCGATGTCCGTTTCGTCGTCCATTACGATATTCCAAAATCACTGGAAGGCTTCTATCAGGAGACCGGCAGGGCTGGACGTGACGGTGGGGATGGACGCTGCATCACATTTTACAGCTACAAGGACATCCAAAAACTGGAAAAATTCATGCAAGGAAAACCTGTCGCCGAACAGGAAATCGGAAAGCAACTGTTGCTCGATACCGTTGCCTTCGCGGAATCCTCACTTTGCCGCAGGACCATCCTATTGCACTATTTTGGCGAAAAATACATTACAGAAAATTGCGAACACTGCGACAACTGCCTGAATCCGAAAGAACTGATCGAAGGCAAGGAGATGGTGACTCTTGCCCTTCAGGCAGTACTCGACGTGAAAGAACAGTGCAAGAGCGAACATCTTGTCAATATCCTGACAGGCAATGAGACAGCACAGGTAAAATCCTTCATGCACAACCAACTTGACATTTTCGGAGAAGGCGACGAACACAAGGACAAATTGTGGAACGCAGTCTACCGCCAATGCCTCATTGCTGGATTTTTGACCAAGGATATTGAAAATTACGGCGTTTTGAAAATGGCCGACAAAGGAAGAGCCTATCTGAAACATCCTCAGCCGTTTACCATCGTCAAGAACCACGACTACGATGCCGAAGAGGAATCCGAAGAAGCGCCGTCCGGTGCCGGAGCCGTTGGTGATCCTGAACTTTTCGTGATGCTGAAGGATCTGCGCAAAAAAGTGGCAGTAAAAAACAACCTCCCTCCTTTTGTTATTTTCCAGGATCCCTCTCTGGCCGATATGTCCATCCAGTATCCGACCACGCTCGATGAACTGCAAAACATCATCGGGGTCGGACAAGGCAAAGCACAGCGTTACGGAAATCCATTCGTCGAACTGATCAAAAAGCATGTGGAAGAAAATGGGATTGAGCGAGCTCAGGATTTCGTGGTAAGGTCTGTTGCCAACAAATCCAAAAACAAGGTCTTCATCATCCAGAGCATCGACAGGAAACTGCCCCTCGACGAAATTGCCGCAGGCAAGGATATGGACATGGATACTTTGCTTTCAGAGATCGAAGCCATCGTCAATTCCGGGACCAAAATCAACATCGACTACTACATCTATGACATCATGGATGAAGAACAGGTAGAGGATATTTTCAACTATTTTAAGGAGGATGCAGAGTCAGATTCCATGGAGGAAGCGCTTGCCGAGCTGGGAGACGACTACGAAACAGCCGAAATCAGATTGATTAGGATCAAGTTTTTGGCCGAGATGGGGAACTAGGAAAGATCAAGGCAAAAGGATAAAGGCTAAAGGATAAAGTAAGGAACGCTCCGATCTTGTAACCCGTAACTTGTAACCTGTAACTTGTAACCTGCAGCTTTAGCTAGGCAAGTGGCAGCTCCACAAAAAACGTGGTTTCCCCCGGTTTGCTTTCGAAACGAATATCGCCCCTGTAATTTTCCAGAATACTTTTCGTGATCGCCAAACCAAGTCCCATTCCGCCGGTTTTAGTGGTAAAATTGGGCTCAAAAAGCCTGTCGCGGTCAAGCTCAGGTATTCCGGAACCATTGTCCCGCACAATTACCCTCAATTTTCCGTCCATCACATCAAGCCTTACCAGGATAGCTCCGGCTTCATGATTCTGCAATGCCTGGGTTGCATTTCGGATGATATTGACAAGCACTCTGCGGAGTTGATCACGGTCTCCTGATACAAACAATTGCTCATCCGGTAAGATAACCTGTAACGAGTATTCCCCGGGAGCATCAAAAAGCATGGAAACTTCCCTGGCAAGTCCAACCATCTCAACGCGTTCGATCCGCGAGGAGGGCAGCCTGGCAAAATCAGAAAAAGCAGAGGCGATGCTGGATAAAGCATCAATCTGTACCACCAGCATTCGGGTTACCTGGTTGAAATAATCATCAAAATTGGGAGCCCCCTCATCCTTGATCTTCTGCAGATACTGGATGTTCAGTTTCATGGGGGTAAGCGGATTGTTGATCTCGTGGGCAATCTGCCTGGCCATCTCCTTCCAGGCGGATTCGCGCTCCGAGCGGGCTAGCAAGGCTGCGCTGTCGGCAAGTTCAGCAACTTTCTGGTTGTATGCCTCAACCAATCTTCCGATCTCATCTTCCCCACTGTACTCGATCCTTGCATTCTGCTTCCCAAAGGCAATTCCTTTCAGTTTCTGCTCTATTTTCAACAGCGGAACAGTCAATCTAGTACTGATAAACAAGGCGATGACCATGGTCAGCAATACAAGCAGAATGTAAAGATTGATAAACGCAACAATAAACCCTGAAACCTGTCGGGTGAAGTCATCCTGCCTGTTGAAATAAGGCAGATTAACATATCCGACCAACTCATCGGATGTATTGAAAAGTGGCGCATAAACAGAGAAGAACTCCATTTTGCCCAGGTTTTCATTGTGAAGGAAGGTTGCATTTCCCTGGATGCTCATGGCCCTGAATGCCATTGGATTCATCCTTTCGGAGGTTAATCCCTTTTCGAAGATTTCGACCCTCGAACTGGACACAATTTTCCCCTGCAGATTATATACATTGATATCTGTCCAGGTGATGTCTGAAATCTCTGCCAGCTGATCCTCGAGGTAATCATGGATAGAATCCAGTTTCATGACAGTTCCGACCCTCAATGCCAGTTCTGAGGAAATGGCCCTCACCTTCTGATCGAGATTTTCCTTCATGGAACGCTGAAATTCATTGTAATTGTATTGAATCAGGCCAAGCCCGATCAGGAATAGCGCCACAAGCAGGGTGGAGACCAGGGTAAACTGTATTTTTCCCCTCAGTTCAAGCCTGTTGACAGGAATTATTTTCATCCGCTGGTTCAGCAATATCCAGGTAAAGCCAAGCAGGTACATCAGAATGAACAGCGGGGGAAATCCCCTGCCCTTCTCAACCCATGAGGCAATCTGGAAGCTTACCATCACATAATTCTCGCCGCTGCGCTTGTAAACACAATGTGAATATCCGTCCTTTTCAAAATAGGTAAATTCATGTTCATAGCTTACTCCGGGAGAAATGGCAGGATCATACAGGTAACTGCCACCCCTGTCCACAAGCTTTTTATCAAAGTATTTTGCATAGCTGTACCCTTCGTTCCGGTTATTCCTCGAAGCCTGCTGATCCATCAACAACTGGGGATATCCCTTCCCTTCCGGGATAATTTTTGAATTTAACTCGATGTAAACGATAAGTGGCCTTTTGTTTATGGCATCATGAAGATGAAGCTCTCCCAGGTAGGAGATCCTGCCATTCAGACGGTCCATAAAATAAAAATCCGAACCCGGCAGGACCACCCCTTTGGTAGTCCTGAGCTGATCAAAGAATTCCTGACAAGGGAATCGCTTTCGCTCATTCGTCAGGAATACACTGTCACTTGTCCCGCAAACAGTAACCTGAAGTTCGTAATTGTTCCAGAAGCCCGTGAAATAATTCTCTTTCAGGGAACTTTCAAAATTTCGGTACGGAGGAATCAATAATTTTTGGATCAATGAATCCTTCAGCACTTTCGTCTCAAAGTCGGCAAGGAAAGTCTCCGCTGCAGGATCGCGTTCAGTTGCCAGGTTGACGGCCATTACCTGCTGGATTCCGGCTTTCCTTCCTTCAATCTCTGACTGGGCAACAATATTCAGCCCAAACGCAAGCAATAATCCATAGGCCAGTAGAAAAGTAAGCTTGTATCTGGTTAGAATTTCCAGTCCGATTTGATCAAGTAGAAATAACAGTATGAGATATACGATAAATTCCGTGGCCGGAATATATATTCCAAAAGGCAGAAGGCATGCTGTCAGCACCACCAATGAAAAAAGATTCATCGCATAGAAGGTCGAATATAAGCCCTTCGATTGTACAGCGCATCTGACCCTGATCAAAACAACACCAAGCCCTATCATTTGAAGTGCCACACATCCCGATGCAAGTATATTGGCGTAAGACAGGCTGTAATTGCTGTAAATCTCGAGGGAAATGTCGGAGTTGTTCAGCAGGATTAAAAACAACCTGACGGATAAAATAAAGAACCCAGCGGCAAATAAATAAAGAAATGCAGTTCCTCCCGACCAGGGTTTCAGGTTATGAACTTTCCGGAAACATATAAAAAAAGACTGGGCCACAAAAAAGAGAAAATAGGACAAGAGCAGATAGTCTCCAAGCGAAGGAAGCAGACCTCCCCAGGCAAAATGCGCCGGTGTAAAAATTTTATGGGCATAAACTTCGGCAGGAAGCCTGAAATAATTCAATAACAGATAAAATAGGACAGAAAATAGTACTAAAATGCCAAATTTAATGATGCGGGCAAGGTTCAACCTGTTGACTTGCCTGCTGAACTGTGCCGAAACAAGCACGACAAAAAGAAGGAAAAAAATAAGCGACGGGATTCTCTCCCCGGGGGATCCGCTCTGTTTCTCCCTGAATTGAATCCCAAAATGAAATTTCCCTTCATGGCAAAATACCTGGATATTTCCCGGTCTTTGTTCTGCAACCACTTCACACTGATCGGAGAGCCGAAAATCTTCCTGGAAAGAAGACTGAACGTACCTGTTCTGATACGGAAAATCACGCTTTATCAGCATATAACCCGTGATTCTGTAATTTTCGGCCTGTTTGGTGAAAATATAAAACCAGCCTGTGGGCATCCGCTTCAGGATTCCTTCCGGCTTGACCTGCAAGGCCTTGTTGTCGAATGCAACCAGGGAAGAACTCCAGTAGATAGGCGAATCCCTGAATGAAATAGTGAAATAAAGACCGGAATCATCAAGTTCAGACCGGGTCGGATGAAGCCATAAATCTTTGCTGGTTTTTTCGGCAATTAACTGGGCGGCCAACTCATCCATTTCATTCCTGATCAGTTTCTCCTTCGCCTCGAAAACCCTGTAGATCCGCTCCCCTTCTGCTTTCTGGTCAGAGCCTCGGAAAAAAAGTGGTCCCCAGGAGAAAGAAAGACACAATGAGAGGAGCCCGGCCAATAACAGGGAATAACTTCCGATCCTATTTCCGGCACGTTTATACATGGTGATAAGGTTCTCCTTTGATGATGGTCATGGCACGGTACAACTGCTCAATAAACAAAAGGCGAACCAACTGATGCGGGAAAGTAAGCCTCGAAAGAGACATCCTGGAATCGGCCCTTTTGTATACGGCATCCGAAAAACCATACGGACCGCCAACAACAAAAATCAACTGACGGGTGCCTGCCACCATTCTTTTCTCTATCCAGCCTGCCAGTCCGGGGGAAGAGAACTCGGTCCCTTCCACATCCAGTAAAACCAGTTCGTCACCTGAGGATACCAGGTCAAGAATTGCCTTGCCTTCACGCTCCTTCTGCTGGTCGGAAGTCAGGTTGCGGCTGTTTTTAATATCCGAGATAACCCTGATTTCAAACGGCAAATAATGAACCAGTCTTTTCTGGTAATCCGTTATCCCTTCGTTCAGATAATTTTTATCCGTGGCTCCAACCAGTAACAGCGTAATTCGCATGGCATCATTATTGTAACAGATCATACAAAGTAATGCTATTTTTACATATTGTATAAAATACTGCGTTAAATTTGCACAGACAGGTAATAATTGATAGTTTAACTGAAATTTCATCTAAGTTTATTCCAATTCAAGCAAGTGCCATGAAGAAATTTCTCTGCGCGTTCGCCACAATATTTTTCGTGTCGGTTATTCCAACCAGCGTTTTCGGCCAAATTCCTGCACAGATTGCATCCGGTCTGAAATCCGGGAATGCCAAAATGGTGGCATCCTGTTTCAACGACAACGTGGAACTGGTGATCATGGACAAAGAAAATGTCTGCTCAAGGGAGCAGGGTGAAATGATCCTCAACGATTTTTTCAGCAAAAACAAACCAACAGACTATAAGCTGACCCACCAGGGAGGTACCGACTCGGTGTATGGCATCGGCAAACTGCAAACGTCCGGAGCCAGTTTCCGTATCTATTTTGTGCTGAAAACTTTCGTCGGCAAACCCCTGATAGTTCAGCTACGAATCGAAAAGGACCAGTAAGGGAAAGAAGGGTAGAAAAGGAGAAGATGAGGAAGTGAGAAAATTGGACGGATGTGACGGACAAGACGGATAAGATGGATTGGTTACATAAGTAATTTACTTGATGTTGATAATGACTTTTCTGAATAACACAAAGCTTTGGGCGAAGAAAATATTGGCACGGGTAATCCTGAAGGCAAAAAAAATCACTGTCCCGTTTTTTGACGGATTGCCGCTGTATGATGTAGCCCGCTTTTTTGGAAAAGGAATTTACGACGGTGCCATCACAACAAGGGCCTCAGCCATCGCTTTTAACTTCATTCTCGCAGTTTTCCCCACCATTATTTTTCTGTTTACTCTGATTCCCTATATTCCAATAGCGAATTTTCAGAAACTGCTGATGGAGCTGATTCAAAGCGTTTTACCCAACAATGCTTTTCTGGCTGTTCAGGGAACCATTCAGGACATCGTCACCCAGCCCCGAGGAGGTCTTCTTTCATTCGGATTCCTGGCTGCATTCATTTTCTCGACAAATGGCCTGGTCTCCATCATGGTGGCTTTCAACGGAACCATTCATGCCATTGAAACACGCGGAATTATAAGCCTGTACAGCATTGCTTTTGGTTTGTCAATTATTCTTACATCCCTGACGACCCTCAGCGTTGCACTAATCACTGTCAGCGAGCGAGTTATAAAATTTTTTCTTTCCAACCATTATATCCATTCTAACTACCAATATTACCTGGTTATTGGAGGCAAATGGCTGGTAATCCTTTTTCTGCTGTTTTTTGCCTTTGCTTTCCTGTTTTATTTTGCCCCGGCCCGAAAAATGAAATTCCGCTTTATTTCAGCAGGAGGCACCCTGGCAACCGTGCTTTCAATCATCGTTTCCGTGGGATTTTCCTTCTACATCAACAACTTCGGAAAGTACAACACGCTTTACGGATCCATCGGTACCCTGGTTGTGGTGATGCTCTGGTTCTATTTTATGGCTCTGAGCCTACTCATAGGTTTCGAACTGAATGCCAGTATCTGGAGCGCCCAGACCCATGTCAATGCAGACCTCGCCAGGCAGGAAGAAAGCGACAATCCAACGATTCAGCAATTCGATAATTCGACCATTTGATAATTCGACAATTCGACGATTCGACGATTCGGCAATGGGGAAAATGTGGAAATGGAGTGGAGAGACGATGGGGCGATGAGATGCTGAGATTTACTTTGAGTCCTTTGTGCATTCCTTTGTGACCATTGTGGTAAAGTTCTTCATTGTCGAATTGTCGAATTATCACATCGTCTAATTATCTGATTTGTAATAAATCCGCATCAGACTGTCATCCAGTGGTTCCTCACGGTCAAGTACCCAGGCGGTTTCCGGCGCTTTGATGCCTGAACCAAACCTCGCATTGCCAATATATACCCTGGCTTCGTCCCATAAATCTTCACGCATGTATGATTCCAGCAACGATTTACCTCCTTCGACCAGCAAGGACTGGATGCCCCTTTGGCTGAGAATCACATTAATTTCATTTAACATCCCAGGGCCAAAACTGATCCGAACATATTCCAGATTGGGTTTGGATTCCATTTCCGTTTCCGTAAAAACAAGGGTTTCTGTCGACTGATCAAGCAAGGCGCAACTCACCGGCAGAATTCCCCGTCGATCAAGAACCATTCTCAGTGGGTGATTTCCGCTCCATTCGCGTACGGTCAGGGATGGATTGTCCTTCAGCGCCGTTTTGGTACCTACCAGAATGGCCGCTTCGTCCGACCGCATCTTGTGCACGGCAATCCGCGACAGATCGTTTGTGATCCAGGTAGGCTGGCCGAATTCGTCCTCACTTCTCTCACGATCAATAAAACCATCTTCCGTCTGCGCCCATTTCAGGATGATGTAGGGCCTACCTTTCTGGTGTACAGTCATAAACCGGCGGTTCATCCGGAGACATTCATCTTCCAGCACTCCTGTAATCACCTCGCATCCGGCATCCCTCAATTTTTGAATACCACGACCGGAAACCTTTTCGTTGGGGTCAAAGCTACCTACTACTACCTTTGGGATTTTCATTTCAACCACCAGATCGGCACAAGGAGGGGTTTTCCCGTAATGCGAACACGGTTCCAGTGTGACATACATCGTTGACTGACAGAGTAATTCCGAATTCTTAACAGACCGGATGGCATTCACCTCCGCATGGGCTTCGCCGTACTTCCTGTGATAACCTTCCCCGATGATCAATCCGTCATGAACGATCACACAGCCAACCATCGGATTGGGGGCAACCTGTCCCATCCCCAGTTTGGCCAGTTCCACTGCACGCGACATGAATTTTTCTTCTGCCGAAGTAGCATCAATACTGCGCTCTTTCCCTATTTTTGCAACATCCATCATGATCAATTCAAAAAATACAATCAGGGAGAAACTCTCCCCCATCTACTCCCCCGAAGAGGCGGAAAGCCTGTCCAGGCTTATCCTGGAGCACGTTACCGGTTTCAGCAGGCTGCAATTGCATCTGCACCAGTCAGACCGGCTTTCCGAACCAAAGATAATGCAAATCGGGGAGATACTGAACCGGCTTGCCACCCATGAACCCATCCAGTACATCCTTGGTGAAGCCGATTTTTACGGATTGAAGTTTTCCGTTACCCCTGCGGTTCTGATACCAAGAGCAGAGACGGAAGAATTGGTTGACTGGATAATCAGTGAAGAAAAAGAGACCTGCAAAAGCCTGCTGGATATCGGTACCGGCAGCGGATGCATCCCCATTGCCATCGACAGGCATGCAACTATCGGAAAGATTGAAGGATGGGATATCTCGGCAGAAGCGCTGGAAATTGCCCGGCAAAATGCGTTGCTGAACGATTCCGGGGTACAGTTTTCGCTTCAGGATATCTTCGACACCTCCAACATACCGGAATCGGCCAAATGGGATGTGATCGTCAGCAATCCTCCCTACGTCCTGACGGAGGAATCTGCCCTGATGGAGCAGAATGTGGTTGGCTTTGAGCCGCACCTCGCCCTTTTTGTCCCGGACAACGATCCATTGCTATTCTACAGGACGATCGCCCGGTTTGCAGCGGCTCACCTTCAACCCCACGGCATGCTCTATTTCGAAATCAATGAAAGAATGGGCGAAAGAACCTCAGAACTACTCCGCGAGCAAGGCTTCAGCGAAATCCTAACCAGGAAAGATCTTCAGGGGAAAGAGAGGATGATACGGGCGAAGAGAATGTGATAATTCGACAATGTGACAATTCGACGATTCGACAATTATTTTAACAACAATGGACACGAAGGAAAGCACAAAGGACTCAAAGTAAATGTCATCGACTCTCTTACTCATTTCCACATAGTCGAATCGTCGAATTGTCACATTGTCGAATT
>CAIUUO010000140.1 GCA_903902325.1 uncultured Bacteroidia bacterium | reverse complement strand
GGCATTAAATTTAAACTAGTTATGTAACTAGACACAAATCTAATAAAAAATTGCAATCAGAACAAGCTAATTGCAATATATTTTTGAAATTAAACTACTTTTATCTAGTTAAATGCCAAACTCGAGTCCCCCGGTTAAAACCGGGGGCTACCAATATTTCGCCGCTATGCGGCTTAAACCAGATTCGCTCAGTATCTTATATCGTCACTCGCTTCACCTAACCTGTATCCCTTAACGTGTATCAAGCAACTTATTGCACAATTTTCTGGATTCCAATACTTTATCCTTTTAACTTTAGCCTTTAGCCTTCTTTTTGCGGAGTCCTTTACTTTTGCCTTTACTTGCCCTGAGCCTGTCGAAGGGTCCTTTTTACTTTATCCTTGCAACTTTCTCGGAAAAGTCCCGCCAAAATTTCTTGTGGAACTCCAGGCTTTTCTCCTTAATCAGCTGTTCATTGGGCGAATAATCGCTGCCAGGGGCACTGGTATAGTGGCTGCCAGGAAGGTACAGGGAAGATTGCTCGGGATGAAACTGAACCCCGACTACCTCTTTGAACGTTCTGTGCTGCAACCCCTCAATGATTTTTCCATCCATCGAAGTGGCCGTAATCTCCAGGTCCTTGCCCTTTTTGCCGGCTGCCTGATGATGAGAACTTAAAATCGTTGGCTGCTGCTGTTCCATGTTCAGGCAGAGATCATGGAGATATCCATTGGGTGAGATTTTAATTGGATGTAGCATACCCCATGAGACATCGAAGCCTGGATTCAACTGGGTATGGTAATTGTGGTGCTGGTTTTTGGCATCTACCGCCAGCATGCCTTCGGCTGTCGAAATATGATAAACTTCCACCGGAATATCCTGGATCAAAGTCCCGCCCGCGGCTACATTCATGGTTTGCATGCCCAGGCAGAAGGCTCTGACGATCAATCCGGGTTTCTGCAGCAACAGTGGCTTGAAATCAGGATTGCGGCTTCCCCCGATCAGGTGAAAAAACAGTGAGGTCTCCATCAGGTGGCGGTTGGGATCCGTCACTTCCGTCAGCAGGTGCTGCTTTTCACCATAAATGGAAGGCTGGATATCCGGTCCTCCAAAGAAGAGAATCGCATCGGCTTCCTGCACGATTTTTTTAAACGCCGGTGTGCAGTCATTTTCGCGGTAAATATTACCAACATTGAGCTCCCCGCTGATTTTCATCAGGGTGTAGTTGGCGATTTTTTTCTCCTTCAGGTATTTTTCTGACTTGGAATAATCGAACGCCTCCTTGTCGTAATAAACTCCAATCATCTGCAGATCGGGAATATCAATCACCTTTTGGTCGATAAGTGACATTATATTTTCAATATTGCTGACCGTAGGGTGGAGCAAGAATATTTTGTGCTGAGCAATGGCAACAACGACTGATAATTGCAGAATTACCAGCAAAAGCAATGCTTTTCGTATGATCAGAAGCTTTCTCATTTTTTCAGAAATTTTACTTGGTGTCCTTTGTGGTATCCTTTGAGACCTTAGTGGTTAAATATTTAAAAACTTAACCACTAAGGACACGAAGGGCTTCTCAAAGAAACACGAAGGGTTGAATACCCAAAGATCGGAAAACTTCGCCTGATTATCAATTCAATTTTCACCGGCCGGAATAATGCGTTATTTTTGCCAAAAATTATAGCGATGAAATACCCACAAGAATATTTTCACATCAACAGAAAATGATTTCGTGGGTATTCCATGCGACCATTGAGTAACAAATTATAAACGCATGAACTTTGTAGAAGAACTTTCCTGGAGAGGCATGATCCACGACATGATGCCCGGGTTGGATGAACAACTGGCCAAAGAGATGACCACATCCTACGTCGGTATAGACCCGACAGCCGATTCACTCCACATTGGTCACCTTGTTGGTGTAATGATGCTCAAACATTTTCAGGTTTCCGGCCACAGACCGATCGTATTGGTCGGTGGCGCTACCGGCATGATCGGCGACCCTTCCGGGAAGTCGCAGGAGCGCAACCTGCTCGACGAGCCTACCCTGCGCCACAACCAGGAGTGCCTGAAAAAGCAACTGGCCAATTTTCTGGATTTTGAATCGGAAGCCCCCAATGCCGCAGAGATGGTCAACAATTATGACTGGATGAGCCAATTCTCCTTCCTGGATTTCATCCGCGACATCGGCAAGCACATCACCGTCAATTACATGATGGCCAAGGATTCCGTCAAAAAGAGAATAGAAGACAGCAGTACCGGAATGTCCTTCACGGAATTCACCTACCAACTCGTCCAGGGAACCGATTTCCTGCATCTTTACCAGCATTACAACTGCAAATTGCAGATGGGCGGCTCCGATCAGTGGGGAAATATCACCACCGGGACCGAACTGATCCGTCGCAAGACAGGAGGCGAGGCCTGGGCGCTCACCTGTCCTCTGATCAAAAAGGCTGACGGCTCCAAGTTCGGAAAGACAGAATCAGGAAACGTCTGGCTGGATCCCGTCCGCACTTCTCCTTACAAATTCTATCAGTTCTGGCTCAACACCTCCGATGAGGATGCACAGAAATACATCAAAATATTTACGCTGCTGACGAAGGCAACCGTTGAAGCGCTGGTTCAGGAACACCTCGAAGCGCCCCATCTCCGGTTGCTTCAGAAACGGCTTGCCAAGGAGGTTACCTGCATGGTCCACTCCGAAGATGCATACAATACTGCCGTGGAAGCTTCCGAAATCCTGTTTGGAAAAGGTACGGAGGAGACTTTGCGCAAACTGGATGAAGAAACGCTGCTTTCGATATTTGAAGGAGTGCCCCAATTCCATGTTTCCAAAGAGGAATTGACTGTTGGGATCAACGTCATCGACCTGCTGGCCGAAAAGAGCGAAGTCTTTCCTTCCAAGGGAGAAGCCCGCCGGACCATCGCCGGAGGAGGAGTCTCCGTCAACAAGGCTAAACTGGAGTCAGCTGAGCAGAATTTCACATCAGCACAGTTAATCAACGGAAAGTATCTGCTTGTGCAAAAAGGAAAGAAAAACTACTTCCTGCTGATCGCAGAATAAACTGAATATTACTTTGAGACTTTCGTGTTACCCTTTGTGACCTTTGTGGTTAAGTTATTAATTTTTAACCACAAAGGACTCAAAGGAATGAACAAAGGACACAAAAGCATATTCAACTTCAAATCAACAATTACTTAGAAGTCATTAGTCTGAAATGATGTCTTTGAATTTGTTATAGAGGAATGAAATGATCAGCAACAATGCCCCAAGCGATACAAATACGATGGTTTTTGAAATCGTATCCAGATCGGACAGATCGTAGAAGAAAAGCTTAATCAATGTCACAGCAAACAGCGCGATAGCCCCGATCCTCAGGTATTTCTTCTTCTTCCAGATGCCCAGTGAAATGAGGAGCAGGGAATAAACACCCCAAAGAATACTTAGTCCAAGTTTGTACGATTGTGTGGAACCTGCCATGTTCATCCAGTGAATTAGTTCACTGCTCGCAACCCATACAATGGTGGCATGAAGCAAAAAATCAAAATACTGCCTGATATTCGCCTTCATGAAATCCTGTCTGATATACCAATGGCAACTGTACAGGCATCCTGCCAGAAAAATCAGTGAAATGTAACGGATCCAGATATTGAAAACACCGTGTTGATAGTATTTGATGGTATCCGCTGAAAGATAACTGTCACGAAGCTCTCCAAGCACAAATAAAACGGATGCCAGGAAAACAATTATTACCAGTAAATTGATAGCCAGATTAATGTTGCCGAACTGACGGTTCCTGAGTTTTTTGATGTTCACCAGGGATAAAAGCGAAAAGAAGAACAATGTATAATTCACCAGCCAGATAGTCTTGAATTTTGGCAGGTCCATGTTGTAGTAGGTTGTGAAGATATCCTGTCCCTTTTCATTGATTTTCAAGATCGAATCCGTATACTTCTGGTCCCAGTAGCTTGCTATCTCATTCCGGAAAGAAAGGTATAGCGTGAACAAGAGTAAGAACGGAATAACGAAATTCATCAGGCTCAGAAAATCATCCTGTCCCAGACCCTTTAGCTGTGATGAATACTTGCTGTTGCCGTTGATCTGGCTTATGAATCCAAAAGAAATGAGAACAAGCACAGTCGTAAGGAAATAGATATTCCACAAAGGAATAATCTGAACCACTGCCTGCGAAGCATCACTGTGGTAATAACCAACAGACCAGTCATGCAACAAGCTCAACATACTTAAGACCATCAGGGGATAGGAAAGTATTTCGTATGGCAGGATATTTTTCGTCCTTCCGATCCAGAATAACAACAGGGCCTCCACTGACCAGAATATAGTGATCCAGTTGCCTTCCAGTTGAACCGGAATGGCAATCGTGACGAAAACTATAACCAACCCTTGTACAAAGAGCAACAAGTTATTATCAGCTTGTTTCCTGATGGCTATTGCGATGCATACAACTGCGTGAATCAAGGCATTGGTTACAGCGAACAGTCCCAGCCACGCTTTCCCGTCAGGCTGACTTTTAATGATTGAATAGCCGATTCCGAAAAAGACAAATGAGTTGGCAAGCAACAACAAGATATCCGGCAAATTAAAGTGCTGTTTTTTGCTGACTTTGTATGCCAGGAAAGTAATATAAAACAGAGCAAAGAAAATGGCCAGAAAAATGAATGCCAGTTCAAAGTCAGTTGCAGGCTGGTATTTTGCATTGTACCATGGAAAATAGATCAGCCAGGTTAGGACGAATGCACTATAATACAATGGTTCCCAGTATTTTTTCAGGGAAACTGCCAGGATTCCGACGTTAATGATGGCAATGTAACTGAAAAGTACGACTACCTTCCCAGTTTCATCTCCCAAAAGGAAGGGAATGGCATAGGCGCCTGCCATCCCAATCAGCGCAATCACCTGTCTGTCATATTGCCATGCAGCCAGCACTGCAAAAGCGGTAAATGCGACCATCATTGCAAATGCGGCTTGTTGCGGTATCAGTCCGTAAAAACTGTAGGCAGCATAGGTCATGAAGTACATAATAGCCAAAGAACCACTTACCAGGACCGCACTGTAATTTTCATACTTTTTCTTTAAACGGGTACCAATAACCAGAAGTACCGCACCAGCCAGATAGCCCAACAGAATTCTTGTAGTCGGACTGATCAGGTCGTGGTCGATGGAGTACTTTACACCGATGGAAACTCCAATGATAGTGATGGCTATCCCAATTTTATTGATAAGGTTCTCCCCAATAAATTTTTCAATGTTGGAACTTTTTTCTGAGGTTTCATCATCTTCGCTGGAGGTTGGCCGCCAGATTCTTGGCTCCTCCGGTTTCTGGCCAGAAGAAACATATTGGCCTTCCATCTCTGGTTGCAACTCATCTGACTGCACCTCTTCAGTTTTTTTCTCTCCAACTGCATGTTGTTCAACTAAATTGTCCTGTTCATCAGCTCTTAACCGATAAATTTCCTTGCGCAAATGATAGATCTCGCTTGAAACCGAATCCTGTTTTTTCTGCAGGATTTCGAGCTTTTCAAGCAATCGGTCTGTTTGATTGGGCTTCTCTTTCATTATTTTTCAGATTTCAGAGGTTTAGTTCAAAATTCCGATGGCCTTCAACCGTCAAATTGTTCAATACACCTGATTTCCCAGGTAGGAGTGGGTTTAGAAAGATAAACATAAATAAAAAAATTAAATATGCAAAACTTTGAATATCAGAAGAAAAACTCCAAATATTCAAAAAACATCTTTTCTCAGGTTTTCGAATTGAACTTGATCAACGAAAGAATATTTACGGATTTTTTCTGATCTTGCAACAGGTTTGCTGCTTCCGGAGAATAGGAACCATCATCTTCGGATAATAAATGCCAACCCATGAAATGAAGTTCCGTTAAAAGCCAATAGCTAAAAGCTAATTGCCTCTTGCTAAATGCATAAAACTTTGAACAGAATACCATGATCAGTGAAAACGCCACCGGACAGCCCTTTGAACTGGAGTTCTCAGTTCGCGACTATGAATGCGATTTGCAGGGAATTGTCAACAATGCCGTGTACCAGAACTATTACGAACATGCGCGCCATCAGTACCTGTTGCGGGAAAAAGTTGATTTTGCCGGATTACACAATGAAGGGATCGACCTGATCGTCTCCAGGGTTGAGATAGATTACAAATTTTCACTCAGGAGCGGTGATCAGTTCAAAGTTACCGTCACCACTCACACGGAAGGATTTTTGAGACTGATCTTCGAACAGGATATCTACAAACTTCCTGAAAACAAACATGTGTCACACGCCAAAGTCACAGGTGTCGCTCTAAAAAATGGCAGGCCAATAAAGCTGGAAGCCATCCATGGGTTCGGTGAACTCGCCAACCCTTTGTGACCTTCGTGGTAACCTTAGGGACCTTTGTGGTAAAACTTTTGAAAATCTTACCACAAAGTACACCAAGTGCACCAAAAGGAACACAAAGAATTTAAAATTCAAAATTTTCATTCTCTTTTTCTACCTTTGACTTTATATCAGTTAACACTACAAATACAAATTAAAATCAATTGACATGTTAAGAAAAATCAGTCTGATCGGAGCATTGATACTGATGCTTTCAATTCCGAATGTTACAAAGGCCGTCGACTCAGCCAAACCATTCCTGGGTCGTTGGGCGCTCTTCCTCCCCGGTGGAGCCGGCTGGCTTGGAGTTCAGCAAATGGACGGATACCTTGATGCCAGCCTGTTGTGGTACGGCGGCAGTGTGGAGCCAGTAACAAGTGTTTACATGGAAGGTGAAACCCTTGTTGTCACCCGTACCCGGAATTATGTACGCACAACGGATGCCTCTGGCGCAGCAACGCGTACACATATTGCCAATACGCTTTTCCGCTTCACATTTTACGGCGACCAGCTGGTAGGCGAAGAGATCAATCCGGAAAAGGATGGCAGCTCCACTGTGATGCGTTTTACAGGCAGGAAAATTCCGGATGTGCCTGCTGCCCCTGACCTCTCAAAAGTTATTTACGGCAAACCCGTCAAGCTGCTTAACGGCAAAGACATGACAGGCTGGAAACTGCTCGAAGAAAACAAGGTAAGCGGTTGGTCAATTGTTGATGGAGTGCTCATCAACGATCCGGTACAAAAAGAGGGACAACCCCATAAATCCTATGGTAATATCTGCACGGTCGACAAATTCGAGGATTTCAACCTGAAACTGCAGGTTAATGTACCTGCCGGCAGCAACAGCGGTGTTTACCTGCGAGGCATCTATGAAATACAAGTCCTCGACAGCTACGGCAAACCGCTCGACCCGCACAACATGGGAGCCCTTTACAGCAGGATCACACCTTCCGAGTCGGCAGAGAAACCCGCCGGTACCTGGCAGGACCTGGACATCACCCTTTGCGACAGGCATGTCACGGTGATCCTCAACGGGAAGACCATCATCAACAACCAACCCGTCCTGGGTTGTACAGGCGGCGCTATCACCCCGGATGAATTTATACCCGGTCCGATTTATCTTCAGGGCGATCACGGCAAGGTATCATTCAGGAATATCGAGATCAAGCCGATATTGAAAAAATAATTACGGAGCAACACGGCAGCAGTGAGTGGGTGACTTGGAGTCTCCCACTCACTTGCAAGATTACCTAGTTCAAATAAGATGCCCTTTGATCAAATGGTCACAGGGCATTTTAATGAATCCTCAAATCAAAAATTCAAGAAAATTTTCTTTGGAAATGACCTGAAATTCAGAATCAGGATAAGCATCAGTCCAGGCTTTAGGGGCTTTCAGTTTCCGGGGGTTCCACTTAAACTCGTAAGCATAAAGTTTGCCATCCCGATCTTCCACCAAATCAACCTCCTGCTGGTCGTATGTTCTCCAGAAATAATCATTCGAGAAAATTCTTTGATATGATTTGGTTTTCAACCGCTCCATATAAAGAAAATTTTCCCAAAGCATACCTACATCGTTTCGCTGAAACGGCAGATTGAAGTTGTTGATAATGGCGTTTCGAATGCCATTATCCCAAAAATAATAGCGGGCTGTTTTCACCACCTCTTTTCTCAGGTTTCTTGAAAATCCACCCACCCTTTTAATGATGAATGTCTTTTCCAATAAATCCAAATATCTTTCAACGCTCTGCCTTGCAATTCCCAAACCGTTGCTCAACTCATTCAAAGAAACCTCCCTGCCAATCTGAAAAGCCAGCAATTTCAATAATTCATTGAGTTTTGAAGGGTTTCTAATATTTTCAAGCTCGAGGATGTCTTTCAGCAAATAGGAATCACGGAGAGACATCAGATATTCTTTTTTTTCGTCTGCGGAAGAAGCATTTAATATTTCGGGATAAGCTCCGTAAATCATCAGGTCTTCCAGTTTTTGGAGCACATACATTCCTCCGAATTGTTCATGAAGCTCCATAACCGAAACCGGAAATAAAGTCCGGATGATGTTCCTGCCTGTTAATGGTTCACCGATTTTATTGGAAAGATCAAAAGAGGAGGAACCGGTCACCATTATAATCATTTCCGGGAAATTGTCAATCAGGAGCTTCAATCCATAGCCGGCTTCTGGAATTCGCTGGGCTTCGTCAATAAATACTAAATCGTAGTTTCCAAATGCAGCTTGTAACTGGTTAAGCTTTTGAGCAGATATTAATTCACGGACTTCCATATTGTCGCCCGAACCGTTGAAAATCTTGCCGCCAAATCCTTCCATCATTTTCTTGATCAGCTCAGTTTTTCCAACCCGTCGTGGGCCATAAAGTACAAAAACCTTTCCGTTTTTCAGAATGGATTCCGTTTGACCTTCCAAAAACCGTTTATACCAGAATAATTCCATTGGTTTGGTAGATTTTGCAAGTACAAAACTAAAACAAATTAGCAAGAAAACCTAAATTTGGCAGGTATATATTCTAAATTTAGCTAAATTTGGTAAGTTATATTTCTGTATTTAGCTAAATTTTACATGTTTTAGGCAAAAATAATCCTGAACGGCAAGACGATCATCAATAAGCCCTTTCTGTGTTGGACGGCGGCGCCATCACGCCCGATGAAATTATCCCTGGTCCGATCTACCTCCAGGGAGACCATGGGAAGGTATCATTCAGGAATATCGAGATCAAGCCGATATTGAAAAAATAATATCGATGCGTAAAGCAACAGTGACCGGGTGACTTGGAGTCAACCGGTCACTTAGCAGGATTCTCTCGTTCAAACAAAAAGCCCTTTGATCCAAAGGTCAAAGGGCTTTTTTCTGGGTTTTAAATCTGTTGGAAGCACTAAGTAACCCTTACAAAGAGCTTGGTAACGATTTGGGTATCCTAAGTAACGGTTTGGAGACGATTAGTAGCGGTTCTGAGAAGGTTAGTAACGGATCCAAAGCAGTAAGTAACGGTTAGGAGACACTAAGTAACAGTTCCGGAAGGCTTAGTAAGGGTTAAAAAGAGGTAATAAGCCGTTTTTAAGGGCAAGGTAACAGGCAGAAAGAGTTTTCAGGCGGGTTCGGCCACCGCTTTTTTTGCCGGAGAGGGCTTGACACTCCTGGCGACTTGTTTCATCATCTGCGAAACCGTGTAATCATTCAGTTTGGCATGATCGGTTTGCTTGTAAAGGATTTTACCGATTTTACAGATCTCCGATAACTGGTCGTTCAGATCGTTGAGCAGACCCATGTTGTTTTGCACCATGGCCGCCCGGGATGAAACCAGCGCGAATCTTTTGTTCTTACAGTCGGCAAGCGAGCTGGTAGCATCCGTAAACTTTGCCGCAAGCACATCGGTTAAACCTTTCGCCACAAGTGCATCCCTGAATTTTTTGATGTTCTCGCCAACACGCTGCAGCAGGATCAGCGCGTTTTCCACATCACGCGACCGAATGCTTTTGCGCAGTTGCACAAGTCCAAAATCGGCAGAAGAAATGGGTACCTGGTTCCCTGCCAGTTTGAGATAACCTTCCAGAAAGTTAATTGGCGAAATTAAGTCATCCAGGATTTTGTACATACGGTCGGTGATTACCTTGTGTTCAACAGTTTCTGATTTGGGTTCCACCAACTCCTGGACGACTCCGATTTTAGCATTGAAAGCAGCCAGGTAAGAAGCATCGAACATCGGTGAGTAGGAAGCGAAATCGCTTAAGTCGCGTGCCAGGCTAATGGCAACAAACCCGCATACAACGGGCAATTCTTCGTTTTTGCAGCCGAAACTGCGGTTCAGGTTCAAACTCATTTAAATTAAATTAAGGGGTTAATACTAAATGTATGAGAACTTTAGGTACATAAACGTACAAATTTTTATCCGGATAACCTAATTTTTGGGGAGATTTTTTGGATGGATGATTACGTGATAGCCAGTGGGAAGAGTTTTTTTTAAATTTTAAAGTTTGTGATTTGAATACAGTTTGAATAAATCAAATTTTAAGCTTTAACTGACCATCTGCCTTTTTAAGCTTCCAACAATCATCAGCAACATGTTGGGCTATATCTTCCAAAACGCTCAAAATCGTTTGATGTTCTGGGGTAATTCCATTCTTTAGTAAAGGTAGAATAGCTAAAATTATTTCGTCAAAATGAGGATTAATACCTTCTCTCCCCTTCCGTGTTAAATAGCTCAACAAATAATATCGTATTCGTAACCGAACATCTATATGTGTTTGGAACTTAGTATCTTTTTTTATGGTGAACTTGTCAGTAGTTTCATCATAGTCGAATGAGCTCATAAGCAATGGAGTCAAATCAGTATATTCCTTTTTAAGTAGATCAAGGAAACCAAGCTCAAGGCCTTTTATAATCAATTCATCGTTTATTTGTTCGAGCGTTGCACCACTATTCTTTGCAATTATGCCTTCAATGGTCTGCATTACTATTTCGGCAATATCCATCCCAAGATTTGCCTTAAGTATTGCCCGTGGTTTGCGTACTTTACGGAAGTTAATAATCAACTGACCGGATAGAACAGTGAATGGGTTTTGACGTTTTTTGAAACTTGTTTGTCCGTTTTTTTGAGCAACTGCACCAATATATTCAAATCCACAATTTTCGGCAGTTTCGATAATAAGATGCCAAAACTCAGGATCTTTATGTGCAAACACAAACGATAACCAGCGATCGAATTTAAGCACGCGGTACATTTCTTTGATGCTTTGAGAAATAAGGCAATTATAGTCTTCCTTACTCTTATGGTTTTCGCCCCCTTCAATGGCTTCCTGATCGTAATCTTCCTGAGTAACTTCGAGATCGAGCCAGGCATTCCACATCACCGAAAGGTCGAGATAAGGAATCTTTTTGCCATAAGGTGGATCAGTATAGATATAATCAATGCTTTCCTTTGGAATCCATTTTAAATTTGTAGCTGATGCTTTAAGAATTGTAACATTTTGAACGGTTTTCTCATTAATGTGATAAATCATTTCCCTTTTTGCAGCCACTATTTTTTTGAACTTGGTTTCATAAATCTGAAACAATGGCATATGGCCAGGATCAGGAGCAATTCTATACCTGTAATATCTAAATGCAGCACTATCTCCGCCACCATCACTCTTAGTATAATGGAAAGTTAAATTATGCTTATTCACAGTACTCGAAAAAGCAAGTAGCAGTGAATTTTTAATGTTAACATTAGGTTCTTTAATTATAACAGATTTTAATAATGCCAATTCTGATAATTGTTTATCAGTAAAAAGTTGTTCCACAGTATCAACATCTGAACCTTTTGGCAAAGCAAACCCTTGGGGATAAGGATGCTTTTTCAAAGTTCTGGAAATTTCTTCTTTTGTTTTCGGTTCTTTTGCAAGATATTCATTTTTAACACGTAAAAAGGCATTTGCCAACTCATTAAGATTAACAGGCGCAATGAGAGCGTTTACTATAAACACTGCCATAGGATTTATATCAATGCTGATAGCTTTTCGATTATTCATCAATGCTTCAACTGCTGTAATGCCACTACCTCCAAAGGGGTCAAGTATCATATCGCCCGGTTTGGAATAGTTTTTTATATAATCTGCAACTACATTCCATGTCTGTTTGGTGAAGTAGCCATGAACCCCAAAGTGCCGACGAACTTGTTGTTTTCTGACAGGTATTTCTTCAAGCAAAGGTCTATTTTTATAATCAAATTTATCACTCTGCTTCGATGTAACAGAGTTATTATCGTAAGTGATGTTTTTGCCAACTTGAAAACTAGCCGGCGAAAGAAACATGTTCAGCTCATCCCAGTGGTGTTCAATTTCGTCGATGTAAAATTGTAAGACTGGTTCATTTGTAGCTTGAACCCTGTATAATATAAACTCCAATCCATTGCAAAGGGCAAAATAAGTACTGCGAATTTCGGAATGGTAAGAATAGGAATAGACCTGTGCAATATGATCAATGTCTGTAATCCTTTGGTTGGGCGCCTTTGCATCAAGAACCCAGGCGTAATTGTTTTCAACTTTTAGACAATAATCTGGGACAAGCCTGATTGCAATTTTTTTATTACTGCCAACTTTCAGAAATGGATCATGCAGAGTTTTGCTGCGAACAATATTTTCCTGTGAATATCCCAAATGGTACAGAATAGGCAGGATAATAACCTCTCTGACACTATCTTCCTTAAAATCAGGATTGTTTAAAATTGAATTAAAATCCAGGTCGCCAAACAATTGTTTTTTGTTGATCAGGTTGGTTTTATCCATTGCGCAAGGTCAGCGCATTCTGCCAGAAGTTCAGGTTAGAAATATCCACAAAAAAGCGTGGACTAAGCCTTACCCGCCCCCGAGGCCCTGAGAAGCCTACACAGTGTCGATAAGTCAAAAGCCCACGCCGGTTGGCGCGAGCATTCGCTTATTGAATCTGACACTGTGTTCGCTAAAAGAAATTTCTCAGGTTTCGGGAGGCGCGAACAATAGCAAAGTGCTATTTTAATAAGTTGAAAATCTAAATATTATCTATTTTATTCGATATTTTTCATTTTGATTTTTATTCACAGGCAATTTTCATCCTGTTGTCCTGTAAAGGTATAAAAATAGGTTAGTACTACAAGTGGGATTTCCTTCGAATAGTTTAATTGACTTGCAAAAAAACACTGCTTACGCAAATTTTCAATTCTTGTCCATCAATTTTGGCTGACTCATTCAGTACAACACACCGACCGTTTTGCTATATTTGAGCTTGAATGAAAAACCTTACCAACAATGACCCTCTTTCAAAAAATAGTTAAACATGATCAAATGGTTTATCTGTTGTACAGGTTAGCCGTGGAGGAGATCGCGGTCGTTGAAGGCGCCGTCGCTGACACGGATAAGCCAGCTGAGGCCATACAATAATAACCCAGTACTCGTTGGACAAGTTGGACTTTTGGGACATTTGCAAAAGTCGTGGTTGTTGAATGTGTCCAACGAAAAAGAAAAAATTAACGAGAAATCCCATGGGCGCTGACACGCCTGATGTGGTCGTTCAGTGATAACCAAGTTTTCTTTGGACAGGTTTGACTTTTTGGACATTTACAAATGTCGTGGTTGTCGAAAGTGTCCAACGAAAAAATAAGACAGGAGGCTAAAAATGGATAAACAATACAACCCCGAGGGTTTTATTCCCAAACACGGTGGTTACAAAAGTTTGATAACCTACCAAAAGGCCGAAATCATTTACGATGGCACCTACTATTTTTGCAAAAAATATTTCCAACACTACGACCGAACCATCGACCAAATGGTACAAGCCGCCCGTTCAGGTAAACAAAATATTGTTGAAGGAAGTATGGCTTCCGGAACTTCGAAAGAGATGGAAATCAAACTCACCAATGTTGCCCGGGCTTCGCTGGAAGAACTTTTAACGGATTACAAAGATTTTTTGAGAACACGCAAGTTAAAAATCTGGGACAAGAAACACGCTTATTATCCTCATCTCACGAAACTTCTTACGACGCCAGATGCAACCTACGCAACCTACCAAAAAGGGATAGAAAACCCTGATCCGGAGGTATCGGCCAATGTAATGATCGGCTTAATCAATTTAAACTCCTTTTTGCTCGCCAAACAGATCAAAACATTGGAAGAAGATTTTCTGCAGGAAGGAGGATTGCGAGAAAGGATGTCGCAAGCGAGGATTGAAATCAGGCGAAAACAAAATTAATCCGGTTGTAAGTGAGACTCCGAGGTTTATGAAGGTGGTGGAACCAATTGAAATAATTTAGAAATGACTGACAAATTGCCTGCAATTACTGCAGAAAACAAGAACTTGACCAATGAGTTAACGCAACTTCATTTGGAATTTTTAGACCTGTTTACCCGGCACAAGGAGATGGTGGAAAATGAGTCGGTTATACTTACCTCACTCTATCTTGAGAAATTGGGTCACCTTCAGCTTGAATTACTTGAAAAGCAAACCGAAGAATCCAGGCTAAAAATGAAGATGAACCTGATTCAGGCAGCAATCAACCGGGACGAAAAACCCGACTTGAAGGTCATCGAACAGATCCTGAATCAACGGTTGCAAAAGTACTACGCGCAAATTGAGGCACAATCGGCGGAACTGGACCAGGCCAGGAATGTGCTTACGCACCTGATTTCTCCGGAGGAGTCGGCCAAACTGAGAGAAACTTTCAGGGTCCTCTGCAAAAGGCTTCATCCTGATCTCAATCCAAACCAAACCGAGGAGGAGAAGGATCTGTTCATCAAGGTAAAGGCTGCCTACGATTTACAGCGGTTGAGTGATTTACAGCAAATACTGCTCTATCTGGATGATTCGACCATTGAAAAGCTTGAACTCGTTTCAGGGAATGAAAAAATGGAGCGCATTGAAAATCTGAAGGCTACTATGTTAGCCTTAAAGGATAAAATTGAGCTGCTTAAGTCATGCTTCCCTTTCAATGTGGCAGAATTGGTTTACGATGAAGTTCAAATTTCGCTGCAACAGGAGGAATTGCGAAATCAAATCAAAATTGTGGAGGAAGAGTGTGCAAAATATACCAACGTCTTAACCCTAATGACCGATGAATGATTCCATACTTCCGGTTACACCGGGTTTACTGGCACTGTTAAGTCAGCCAAATAGCGGGATTTCACCTTTTACCCATGAAATATTTTTGCTTGAAATTGTAGTGGCAGGTACAAGTTTCTGCGAAGAAATGGCGACCATCGAACCTGCTATTGTACCAGAAAAAGTCCTGAACATGAAAAGGGATCCGAACAACCAATTCGATCAGTTTGCTATCGCCATCTATTGTGACAGCACAAGGGTGGGTTTTGTACCTGCAGAAATGAACCTGGTTTGTTCAAGATTGATGGATGCCGGAAAATTATTTTTTTGCAGGGTAGTTTCCAAAAGCTGGAAAAACAACTGGCTGAAAATTAATGCCAATGTATATATGGTAGAATAATCCTTGCGCTAGCGCGGATTTGCTGCGTTCTCCCCTTCACAAATCCTTTAAAGACGCAACTTGCAAACTTAGAGAATCGTATTCCTGAATTGGCAATTCGAACATGAAATCAGGCTGGAAACGATTGGTGTATTTCCGATTTTAACGTGGGCTGGTCATTTTTTGGCATCCATCGGGTTCTTGCCTTTAAAGACAATTAGTAGTAGAATGAAAATTAGTACCGAGATGATAAAAAAGCTCCAGCTGAAAATAAAAATGGAAAATCTTTCTCTGAATACATTATAGAATCCAGTCAAATTGACAGGATTAATGTTCAACAATGCAAAGATTCCTGAGTAAAAAACTAACAACACTAACGGGATACCCATGGAAAAGATAAACAAATTGAAAATTGACATGAATTTTTTCATAATCAATGAGTTAATTAGGCAGCATACATAATAAATTAATGTATGCTGCCAAAATGTTTACTTTAAATTAACTTCAATAAATGCCACTGTTCTACCGACAATATTAGCAAAGCCACAAATTAAACAATAAGTTGAAATTGCAGCAATAAGTAATGGAAGAAATCCACCATTGGTCTCTTTAAGTTCCTCATTGGTAAGAGGAATTAAACTGGAACTATCAAATTTTTTCATTATTTATGATTTATTACTGATTTATAACCTGAATCATAAGAACCAAGAACACCCATTGCCAAAACTCCATCAACAACAGTGAAAAGAGCATAAGGTAATACAACTCCGATCAGAAGCCATATAAACCCTCCTTCCACTTCTTGCAATTCACTCTTATCTAACTCTTTCATAACTTAAAAGTATAAAAAAAATCCTACTCTTTTGCAAGGCTTTTCGGATTCCGCCTGAGCGTTGTGCACAATACCTATATAAATTTACAGTCGTTCACTCTCATAAAAAAGTAGGGAAGGATTTATTTTCGGTTTTTTGAAAAAAACAGATAATTTTAACGTGAATCCTTATGCATAAAGAGGGAAATAATCTTAAGCCTCAACATGACAACTTTTGGAGTTTAACATATCCTTCATTGTCAATTGTCAATTGTCCATTAACAACTACATACCATGCTCAAAAAATTATTTTCCATCGTTTTCCTCTCCCTATTGATTTGTTTTTCCGGTTATGGCCAGAAAAAATCCAAAGCCATTCAGAAGGCTGCAGAACCGGCACCTGTTGCCGCGGCTGCCCCGGTGCAACATGTCTTTTACAACATCCGCCAGTTTGGCGCCACAGGAGACGGGAAGACACTTGATTCGCCTGCCATCAACAAGGCCATCGACCAATGTGCCGCAGATGGTGGCGGAACCGTCTATTTCCCGGCAGGGAATTATCTTTCCGGCAGTATCCGGTTGAAAAGCAACATCAACCTTTTCCTGGATGCAGGCTCGAGAATCGTCGGGGCGCCGCAGGAGATGAATGCCTACGATCCTTCCGAACCCTTCGAAGGCCCGGCTTACCAGGATGGCGGCCACACCTATTTCCACAACAGTCTGATCTGGGGTGAAAACCTTTCCAATGTATCGATCACCGGAACCGGGATGATCGATGGCGGCGGACTCGAGCGCAGGGACGGTCCGCAGGATGCCATCAGCGGCTACGCGGCCTGGGGAAAACCCAACTATGTTGCACCGGCGGTTATTCCTGATATCTCAACAGTCAGGCTGGGGAATAAGGCCATCGCGCTGAAGCTGTGCAAAAACGTGTTGCT